>JAEZIH010000175.1 GCA_023416055.1 Pseudomonadota bacterium
TTGTCGAGGCGGAAGTCGCCGTGGACGATGCGGGTCGGCCCCTGCGCCGGCAGGCTGGCGGGCAGGAAGTCGATCAGCCGGTCCATGGCCGCGATCGGCTCGATCTCCGAGGCGCGGTACTGCTTGGTCCAGCGACCGACCTGACGCTCGAAATAGTTGCCGGGCCGGCCGTAGTCGCCCAGGCCGATGGCCTCCGGCTCGAAGGCGTGCAGCGCCGCCAGGGTCTCGACCTGGGCCACATAGATCTCGCGCCTCTGCGTCGGCGTCAGGCCGGGCAGCTTGAGGTCCCACAGCACCCGGCCATCGACCTTGTCCATGACGTAGAACATCGAGCCGATGACCGCGTCGTCCTCGCCCAGGGCCCAGGGCCGGGCGACGGGATAGCCCTGGGCGTGCAGGGCCGAGATGACGCGGAACTCGCGGTCCACCGCATGCGCCGAGGCCAGCAGGGTCCCCGGCGGCTTGCGGCGCAGGACGTAGGTCCGGCCGGGCGTGGTCAGCTCATAGGTCGGATTGGACTGGCCTCCCTTGAACTGGCGGATGGTCAGGGGGCCCGCATAGCCGGGGACCTGCTCCCGCATCCAGGCGTCGAGGCGCTCCGCGTCGAGGGCGTGGCGCGGGTCGACCTCGCGCGTGCCGGAGAATGCGGTCTGGGGGTCGGCGAGGTCGGTCTGGGTCATCGGGCGGCGATGATGGCCGCCTTGACCGCGCGCCGCCAGCCCTCAAGCAGCCGGTCGCGTTCGGCCCCGCCCATCCGGGGGATCCAGCGCGCCGGCGCCTCGACCGGGTGGTCCTCCAGATCGGAGATCAGGCCGACGCCCAGCGCCGCCAGCTTGGCCGCGCCGAGGGCCGTCATCTCCTGGAAGGCTGGCCGTTCGACCTCGACCTCGCAGATGTCGGCGACGAACTGCATGGCGAAGGCGTTGGCGGTGACGCCGCCGTCGACCTTCAGCGTCTTCAGCGGCGGGGCCCCGTCCTTCGCCAGGGCGTCAAGCAGGTCGCGGGTCTGGTAGGCGAGGCTCTCCAGCGCGGCGCGGACCATGTGCGCCGGACCCGCATCGCGGGTCAGGCCGACGACGGTTCCCCTGGCGTCGGGCTCCCACCACGGCGCGCCCAGTCCGGTGAAGCCCGGGACCAGATAGACGCCGCCGTTGTCCTCCAGTCCCGCGGCCATGGCCTCGGACTGGCGCGACTCCGAAATCACCTTCAGCCCGTCGCGCAGCCACTGGATGGCCGAGCCGGCCGAGAAGATCGAGCCCTCCAGGGCGTAAGCCGCATCGCCCTGCGCCTCGTAGCCGAGGGTGCCCAACAGCCGGCTGGTCGAGGCCACCGGGGCGGAGCCGACGTTGGCCACGAGGAAGGCTCCGGTGCCGTAGGTGATCTTGGCGTCGCCCGCCCTTAGCGCGCCATGTCCCACCAGCGCGGCCTGCTGGTCTCCGGCCGAGCCGTGGATCGGCAGGGCGGCCCCGAACAGCGAGGGGTCGCAGTCGCCGAGATGGTCGGCGCAACCCCGGATTTCCGGCAGTCCCTGCATCGGGACATCAAACAGATCGGCCAGCTCGGGTCGCCACTGCCGCGTAGTCAGATCCATCAGCGAAGTGCGGCTGGCGTTGGTGGCGTCGGTGACGTGCCGCGCCCCGCCGGTCAGCTTCCAGATCAGCCATGTCTCAATGGTGCCCAGCTTCACCTCGCCTCGGACGCAGCGCTCCCGCACCCCGGGGACGGCGTCGAGCAGCCAGGCGAATTTCGAGGCCGAGAAATAGGGGTCGAGGATCAGGCCCGTCGCCGCCTGCACCGCCGGTTCGTGCCCGGCGGCAGCCAGCCGGGCGGTGGCGTCGGCGGTGCGGCGGTCCTGCCAGACCACGGCGCGGTGCAGCGGCTCGCCTGTGGCCGCGTCCCACATCACCGCCGTCTCACGCTGGTTGGTGATGCCGACGGCGGCGAAGCGGCTCACCCCGCCCGCCTTGCGCACCGCCTCGCGGCAGGTCTGCAGCGTCGCGTTCCAGATCTCCGCCGCGTCGTGCTCGACCCAGCCCGGCCGCGGGAAGTGCTGCTGCAGCTCGATCTGGCTGACCGCCACCGGCCGCAGGGCGCCCTCGGGCGTGCATTCGAAGGCGACGGCCCGGGTCGAGGTGGTGCCCTGGTCAATGGCGAGGATCAGTCGGCTCACGGCGGCGCCTTACGCAAACGGAAGGGGGATGGTTATCTGCATCCCATGCACACCGCTTCCTTCGAAGGCGTCAAGGACGCCGCCCGCCAGATCGCCGGCCGCGCCGTGCGCACGCCGCTGATCGAGAGCCCCGCCCTGAACGAGCGTCTGGGCGGCCGCGTCCTGCTCAAGGCCGAGAACCTGCAGGTGGCGGGGGCCTTCAAATTCCGCGGCGCCTGGAACCGCATCAGCCGGCTGACGTCCGACGAGCTCGAGCGGGGAGTAGTGGCCTATTCCTCGGGGAACCACGCCCAGGCGGTGGCCGCCGCCGCCCGGCTGATGGGGACCTCGGCCCTGATCGTCATGCCCGCCGACAGCCCCAGGGTGAAGGTCGAGGGCGTCATCGCCTTCGGCGGCGAGGTTCGCATGTACGACCGCTATACGGAGAGCCGCGAGGCCATCGGCGAGGAGATCGCCCGCACCCGCGGCTCGGTTCTGGTCCGCCCCTTCGACGACCCCTTCGTCATCGAAGGCCAGGGCACCGTCGGGCTCGAGATCATCGAACAGGCCGAGGCGGCCGGCGCCCGCATCGATCAACTGTTGTGCGGCGCCTCGGGCGGAGGGTTGATCGCCGGAATCAACCTGTCCATGGCGGCCCTGTCGCCGGAGACGCCCGTGACCGGCGTCGAGCCTGAGCACTACAACGACACCCAGCTGTCGCTGGCCGCTGGCGAGCGCCGTCCCTATCCGCCCGCGCCCGGCACCATCTGCGACGCCCTGATGACCGAACAGCCGGGCGAGCTGACCTTCCCGATCAACCGCCGCCTCAAGGAGGTGGTGACCGTCAGCGACGTCGAGGTGGCCGAGGCGGTGCGCACCGCCTTCCGCACCCTCAAGCTGGTGGTGGAGCCAGGCGGCGCCGTCTCCCTGGCCGCCCTGCTGGCCGGCAAGGTCGAGGCGCGCGACCGCACCACCGCCGTCGTCCTGTCCGGCGGCAATATCGACCCCGCACTGTTCTCGGCCATCATCGAGGACCGTTTCGACCCCGCCGACTGGAGGAAGGCCGCATGAACCGCACCGAACGCATGGGAACGCCCATCCCGGTCGCCGACCTGCCCGGCCTGATCGGCCAGGAGATCGGCGTCAGCCGATGGATCGAGATCGACCAGGCGCGCATCGACGCCTTCGCCGACATCACCGAGGACCGGCAGTTCATCCACGTCGATCCCGAGGCCGCCCGGGCCACCCCGTTCGGCGGGACCATCGCCCACGGCTTCCTCACCCTCAGCCTGCTGTCGGCGATGAGCTACGACGCCGTGCCGCCGCTCGAGAACGTGGTCATGGGGGTCAACTACGGCTTCGACAAACTGCGTTTCCTCGCCCCGGTCGCGTCAGGCTCGAAGGTCCGCGGCCGTTTCCGCCTGCTCTCGGCCGAGGACAAGGGCGGCGGCCGCTGGCTGCTCAAGCAGGAGGCCACTGTTGAGATAGAGGGCGCCGAAAAGCCGGCCCTGATCGCGGAATGGCTGGGGATGCAGGTGGTGCGCGGCTGACGTTGATTTGGACCATAGGCTGGACCATAATCAATCCATGGCCCAGGCATCTCTCTCTCAGGCGAAAGCCACGCTGACGGAACTGGTCCGGCGCGCGGAAGCCGGCGAAAGGGTTACGCTCACCCGGAACGGCAAGGAGGTGGTCCGCCTCGTTCCCGTTCATCTTTCGCCCAGCGTCAGGGCCCGGCGCGTCGCGGCGATCGAGGCGGCCCAGGCGCTGGTCGGTCCCTTGCCGCCCGATTTCGACGCCGCCCGCAGTCAGGATTTCCTCTACGACGACGACGGCCTTCCGGCGTGATCGCCGTAGACACCTCGGCGGTCATCGAGGTTCTGGCCCGTCAGCCCAGGGCGCCGGCCTGCATGGAGGCCCTGCTCGACAATCGGCTCATCATTTCAGCGGCGACCCTCACGGAGACGCTGATCGTTGGATCGCGGCCGGAGTTCAGACGTGCGATCCGACCCTTCCTCGCGGAATTGCATCTCGAGGTCGTCCCTCTGGATGAGGCGTTCGCCGAACAGGCGGCTTCAGCCTACAGGCGCTGGGGCAAGGGCTTTCATCAGGCCCGGCTGAACTACGGCGACAGCTTCAGCTACGCCCTGGCCGAACTTTACGAGTGCCCGCTGCTCTACGTCGGTGACGACTTCGCGCAGACAGATATCGCCAGCGCCCTCGCCTGAACGGCTTCAGCCGCCGCCGATCCCCTCGATCACGCGGCCGGATCCTTCGCACGTCGGACAGGGCCGGTCGCCGACCAGGCCCGTGCCGTTGCAGCCGGGGCAGATCGCCTCGCCGGTCCCCGGCGTGTCAGGTTCGGCCTGATCACCGGGCGAGGGCTCCGGAGCGGGGGTGATGGGCACTTCCGTCATGTCGGGATAACGCCCCGGCGGCGGGAGGGTTCAGGCCTGGCCGAGGCACCTCAGCGCCACCTCAAGATTGCGCAGCCCGTCCTCGCCGGTGACCGCCGGCGGCTCGCCGGTTCGGATGGCGCGGGCGAACTCCTCCAGCTCCTTCTTCAGCGGCTCGTTGGGCCAGCTCATCACCCCGCGGGTGGAGTAGCTGCCGTCCGGCTGCTGGCCGAAATACTCGGTCACCTGGCGGGTCATCAGGTCGGCGACGACGAACTTGTTCTGGGTGGCGACCTGCAGGGTGCGCACCTTGTACGGCGTGACCCAGTTGGTGGTGATGTGGGCGATCACCCCGTTCTCCAGCCGGAACTGCAGCAGGGCGGTGTCCTCGCGCTCGGCCTTGGTGCTGGCCAGCTGGGGCTGGACGTCGACGATCTCCGAGCCGGTCAGGTGGCGGATGATGTCGATGTCGTGCACGGCCAGGTCGATGACCACCCCGACCTCGCCCATGCGCGGCGGGAAAGGGCCGACGCGGGTGATCTGGATGGAGATGATGTCGTCGCCGTCGATGGCGCGCTTGACCGCCTCGACCGCCGGATTGAAGCGCTCGACCTGGCCGACCATCAGGATGCGGTTGTTGGCCTTCGCCGCGTCGATGATGCGGCGGGCGTCCTCGACGGTGGCGGCGATCGGCTTCTCGACCAGCACGTGGACGCCCTTCTCCAGCAGGGCCACCGACAGGTCGGCGTGATGCCGGTTGGGCGTGGCCACCACCGCGGCGTCGAGACCGGCGTCGGCGAAGGCCTCGGCCGTGGTCACCGCGCTGGCCCCATAGGCGGCCGCCACGCCCTCGGCGGTCACGGCGTCAGGGTCGAAGACGTGGGTCAGCTGGATGTCGCGGATGTCGGTCAGGACGCGGGCGTGGTTGCGCCCCATCACGCCGGCGCCGGCGACGCCGAACTTCAAGGGGGCCTGCTGCTGGGTCATCGGATCACCCCCTGAAGGCCGCGACGGCGGCGATGATGCGGTCCTGGGTCGCCTCGTCGAGGTCGGCGTGCATCGGCAGGCTGATCACCCGGTCCTTCAGCCGCTCTGTCACCGGCAGGCCCTGCGGTCCGCGCGGATACATCTCATAGGCCGGCTGCAGGTGCAGCGGGATGGGATAGTAGACCGCCGTCGGCACCCCCTGTTCCTTCAGGTGCGCCGCCAGGCCGTCGCGGTCGTCGTGCTCGATGGTGTACTGGGCCCAGCTGGAGACGTTGCCCTCGGGCACGTCCGGCACCGCGGCCACGTGCGGACGCAGGCCCTCGTTGTAGCGGGACGCGATGCGGTTGCGCCACTCGATCTCCTGGCCGAAGACCTTCAGCTTCTCGATCAGGACCGCAGCCTGGATGGTGTCCAGCCGGCTGTTCAGCCCGATGCGCATGTTCAGATATTTCGGGTCGTGGTCGAAGGTCTTGCCTTCCAGATCCCGCGCCACCGCCTTGCCGTGCACCCGCACGGAATCGATCATCTGGGCGAGGTCGTCGTCATTGGTCAGCACCGCCCCGCCGTCGCCGTAGCAGCCCAGCGGCTTGGCCGGGAAGAAGCTGGTGGTGGTGATGTCGGCCCACTTCAGCGGATGGTCGCCGTTGATCGTGCAGCCGAAGCCCTGGGCAGAGTCCGAGATCAGCTTCAGGCCGTACTTGTCGCACACCGCGCGGATCGCCGGATAGTCGGCCGGCTGGCCGAACAGGTCAACGGCGATGACCACCCGCGGCTTCAGCCGGCCTTCCTTCAGCGTCGCCTCGATGGCCGCCTCGAGGTGGCCGGGGTCCATGTTGTAAGTGCGGGCGTCGACGTCGATGAACACCGGCTCGGCGTCGAACCACGGCACGACCTCGGCGGTGGCGGCGAAGGTGAAGCTGGGCACGAAGACCGCGTCCCCGCGTCCGACCCCCCACGCCATCAGCGGCAGGGCCAGGGCGTCGGTGCCGTTGGCGCAGCCCAGGGCGTGCTTCGCCTGACCGAAGGCGGCGAGGTCGGCCTCGAATTGCCGGACCTGCGGCCCCATGACCCAGGCGCCGCCGACAACGGCTTCCTGCACCGCAGCCTCGATGGCGCCGTTGAGGCGCAGCCGCTGGGCCTGCAGGTCGATGAAGGGGAGGGTCATGCGGAGATCTCCGATGGTGCGCGAACGCCGACCGCCTGGACGCAAAACGCCCGGCCGTCGGGGGCGCTCCCTACCAAATCGGCCGCGGCGCCGCCAAATCCCCGCGGGTCACTTCCCGTGACGGCTTGCAACGAAGCGCTGCTGCGGCGTATGCCCGCTCATCATGACATCCGGCGTTCCCGCCGTCTTCCTCGATCGCGACGGCGTCCTGATCGAGGACTCCGGCTACCCCCATCTCGAAGAGCATCTGCGCCTCATCCCCGGCGCCAGCGAGGCCGTGCGCCGTCTCAACGCCCTCGGCTATATGTGCGTGGTGGTGACCAACCAGTCGGGCGTCGCCCGCGGCCTGTTCACCGAAGACCAGATGCACGCCTTCAACAGTCTGCTGGTGCGACGCATGGCGGCCCGGCAGGCGGTGATCCGGGCGGTCTACGCCTGCCCCTTCCACGCCGACGCGATCGAGGAGCGCTATCGCCATCCCGACCACCCGGACCGCAAGCCCAACCCCGGCATGATCCTGCGCGCCATCGAGGAGCTGCGCATCGATCCGGCCCGGTCGTTCCTGATCGGCGACCAGGCCACGGACGTGGAGGCGGCCCACCGGGCCGGCATCCCGGGCTTCCTGTTCGAGGGCGGAAACCTCGACCGGTTCGTGGTCGACCTGCTCGGCCATTGAGTTATTCGCCTGCCGATGAATAAACTTCGGCGCAGCCCGCCGGAGACCCTGATGAGCCAGACTTGGAACGAACGTCGCTGGACCAGTCCGGACGGCCTCAGCCTGTTCGCGCGCGACTACGCCGCCGCCTCGGGCCCGGCGAAGCTGCCGGTGATCGCCATCCACGGCCTGACCCGCAACTCGGCCGACTTCGACGCCATCGCCCCGCTGATCGCCCAGTCCGGCCGCCGCGTTCTGGCCGTCGACATCCGCGGCCGCGGCCGCTCGGACCGGGCCCCGGACCCGATGACCTACCAGCCGGCGGTCTATGCCAGGGACGTGCTCGAGCTGATGCGCCAGTGCGGCATCGAGCGCGCCGTCTTCCTCGGCACCTCCATGGGCGGGCTGATCACCATGGCCCTGGCGGCCATCCGTTCGAAGGCCATCGCCGCCGCCATCATCAACGACGTCGGCCCGGAAGTGGCGAAGGAAGGCCTCGCCCGCATCGCCTCCTACACCGGTCAGCCGGTCGACACTCCGACCTGGAAGGACGCCGCCGCCTACGCCCGCCTCACCAACGAGGTGGCCTTCCCACACTACAAGGACGCCGACTGGACCGCCTTCGCGCGCCGGGTGTTCACCGAGGGGCCCGAGGGGGCGCCGATCCTGAACTACGACCCTGACATCATGGTCCCGATCCAGGCGGCGGGCGCCAAGGCCCTGGTGCCCAGCCTGTGGCCCATGTTCGGCCGCCTCGCCCGCGGCCGCCCCGTGCTGCTGGTGCGCGGCGAGACCTCCGACCTGCTCAGCCCCGCCATCGCCGCGAAGATGAAGAAGCGCGCCCCGAAGATGGACTACGTCGAGGTCCCCGGCGTCGGCCACGCCCCCATGCTCGACGAGCCCGAGGCCAAGGCGGCGATCTTTCCGTTCCTGGGGGAAGTGGACTGAGCGAGGCAGCAGGCAATAGGCAGTAGGCAGTAAGGACACGGGCGGCAAAGCACCGGCCAGGGCGCGGCCCCTTCTACTGCCTGCTGCCTACTGCCTGTTGCCCACTGCCTCAGTCAGGGACGTTCGCCTCCAGCTCATCCAGCCACACCCGGGCCGTGCTGTCCGACGGCGCCCGCCAGTCGCCGCGGGGGCTCAGCGAGCCGCCGGTGACCACCTTCGGTCCGTTCGGGACGGCCGAGCGCTTGAACTGGCTGGTCTGGAAGAAACGGACGAGGAATTTCCGCAGCCAGTGCTTGATGGTCGCCAGGTCGTATTCGACCTTCTCGTCGTCCGGCGTGCCGGCCGGCCAGACGCCGCGCGAGGCGTCGCGCCAGGCTTCGTGACACAGGAAGGCGACCTTCGACGGCTTCAGGCCGTAGCGGGTGATCTGGAACAGGAAGAAGTCGTTCAGGGCATAGGGCCCGACCGTCCCCTCGGTCGACTGCAGCTGGCCATCCTTGGACGGCACCAGCTCCGGCGAGATCTCCTGGCCGAGGATGGCGCGCAGCACCGGCGTGACCTCGGCGCCGACCAGTTCGCGGTCGGCGACCCAGCGGATCAGGTGGCGCATCAGCGTCTTCGCCACCCCGCCGTTGACGTTGTAATGGCTCATGTGGTCGCCGACGCCGTAGGTGGCCCAGCCCAGGGCCAGCTCGGAAAGGTCGCCGGTGCCCAGCACGAAGGCGCCGTTCTGGTTGGCCAGCCGGAACAGATAGTCGGTCCTCAGCCCCGCCTGCACGTTCTCGAAGGTGATGTCGTGCACCGCCTCGCCCTTCGCGAAGGGATGGCCGATGCCCTCCAGCATGGTCATGGCGGTGGGCCGGATGTCGATCTCCGCGCCGGTGACGCCCAACGCCTTCATCAGCGCCCAGGCGTTCGACTTCGTCCCTTCCGAGGTGGCGAAGCCGGGCATGGTGTAGCCGAGGATCCCGCTCCTCGGCAGGCCCAGCCGGTCGAAGGCGCGGCAGGCGACCAGCAGGGCCTGGGTCGAGTCCAGCCCGCCCGAGACGCCGATGACGATCCGCTCGCCGTTGGTCGCCTTCATCCGCCGCATCAGGCCCTGCACCTGGATGTTGAAGGCCTCGTAGCAGTCCTGGTCCAGTCGGCTGGCGTCGTCCGGCACGAAGGGGAAGCGGTCCAGCGGGCGGATCAGCTCGCCGGGCGCGCCGGCGTCGCGCGCCTCGAACAGCACGCGCGAGAAGACATAGCCATCCAGCTCGTCGCGGGCGCAGTCGGCGAAGGTGCCGTTGCGCAGCCGGTCCAGACCGATCCGCTGCACGTCCACGTCGGCGACGGTCAGGTGGCTCTCCAGGGCGAAGCGCTCGCCGCTGGCCAGGCAGGCGCCCAGTTCGTGGATGGTGGCTTGGCCGTCCCACGCCAGGTCGGTGGTCGACTCGCCCCAGCCCGAGGCGGCGAAGACATAGGCGGCCATGGCCCGCGCCGACTGGCTGGCGCACAGCAGGGCGCGCTCGTCTGCCTTGCCGATGACGATGTTCGAGGCCGACAGGTTCAGCAGGATGCGCGCCCCCGACATCGCCTGCCGCGTCGAGGGGGGCTGCGGGGCCCAGTAGTCCTCGCAGATCTCCACGGCGAAGACGAAGCCCGGCCGGTTGGCCGCCTCGAACAGCAGGTCCACGC
>JAEZIH010000210.1 GCA_023416055.1 Pseudomonadota bacterium
GGGCGAGGGCGTCGGCGGCGGCGGCGCGGGCGGCCTCCGCCTCGGCGCGCAGGGTTTCGTCGGCCACAAGGTCCGGAGCCGGCGTCGCCTCGACGGTTTCCGCCGGCGTTGCGTCCGGCGCGGCCTCGGCCCTCTCGCCCGCCAGCAGCAGGGCGTCGATCCGGCCCTCGGCGTCGGTCAGGGGCAGCATGGACCAGCGGATGCCCTCTGCGGCGCCGCGGCGGGAGACGATGGGCTCGGCCTCGCCGGCCGGCGCCGACAATCCGGCGCGCAGCGCCTGCCGCCCCTCGACGCGCTCGTCCTCTTCAAGGAACAGGTCGGCGAAATCGCCCTCGGCCGCGTCCCGGCCCAGCACCAGAAGGGCGGTGCGGTTGGCGTCGCGCACCTGGCCGTCGACGCCGACCACGACAAGGGCGCTGGCGGCGGCGTCGAACACCCGGCGGGTCAGGGCCTCGTCGGCGGGAGCGGTCTCGGGCGCCGGAGCCTCGGGCGTGGTCAGGCCCTCCATCTCGACCAGGGCCGCGGTCGAGCCGGTGATCTGGCCCAGTTCGTTCTCGATCGGCATGGCGGTGACCGAGACCAGCATCTTCCGGCGGGCGGCCGGATTGGCCATCAGGTGCTGGAAGCCCTTCACAGTCTGGCCTCGCAGGGCGCGGGCGCTGGGCAGCAGGTCTGGCGGGATCGGGCGGCCGTCAGGGAAGGTGATGCCCCAGGTCGCCGAGTGGAAGCGCAGGCCGATCAGCTCGGCGTCGCGACGGCCCAGCAGTTGATGGGCGGCGCGGTTGGCGAAGACGAACTTGCCCTGGCGATCGGTTTCGACGAGCGCCACCGGAATGGCGTTCAGGGTTTCGAACAGCCGCTTCTGGGACTCCTCGGCGACGCGCTGCACGAGATCCAGCTGGCCTGTCGCGTCGACGTGCCGCGAACGATTGGTCGCCGCCAGCCAGAGGCCGACCAGGCCGACGACCCAACCAAGGGCAGCCATGCCGCCCATGACCCACATCCAGTTGACCTGGCCTTCCAGAAACATGCGTCCCCGACTGTCCCGTTCTGGCGCCCCGCGGCGCCGATCGGGCCACACACTGCAAATGGCGAACCGCGACGGCTCCCATTCCCCATCCAGGCGACTAGCCCGGAGGTCCGCGGAGGTCCAGCCGGGGTCAGGCGGCGACGATGCGTCGGGCCCGGCGGCGATCCGCCAGGGCCAGGGCCCAGAGGCCGAACGGCATGAGCCAGTAGGTCATGCCGGGCAGCCACGGCGCCGACGGCAGGATCGGGGTCAGGGCGATCAGGCCGGAGGCCACCCCGGTTGCAGCGGCCAGGCTCCAGGTCCGCATCCACGATCTCGCCGCCGCCCGCCGCGGATCGGCGGGGTCCATCCCCTGCGCCGCGTGGCGGAACAGCAGGACGTACAGGACGGAGAGCACCGAGAAGCCGAAGCCGTAGATGGCGTAGGTCCAGCCCAGTTCCTCGAAGCTGGCGATCAGGCCGCCGCCGGGCAGGCGTCCGCCCGACATGAAGTGCAGCGCCGTCTCGGTCAGCAGCCGCAGGGGGAAGACGAAGACCAGCACGGCGAAGACCACCGCCAGGCTCAGCAGGGTCGCCCGGCCGTCGCGCCTCGGCCCCAGCGTCGACCAGGCGCGGTGGGCGATCCATAGCAGGACGATGAGGGCGAAGCCGGCCAGGAAGGAGGGGATGCGCAGCAGGGCGTGGGCCAGGTCGTCGAACGAGCGCAGCGGCTCGCCCCCGGCGATGATCAGCAGCGAGACCGCGAAGGCGAAGGCCGCGTCGACGAAGGCGTCCAGCCGCCGCCCCTCCGCCGGACGGTACGGCTCCTCCGGAATATCGACCTGCGCCATGACTCCCCTCCCGGTCCCCGCTCGAACGGTGATCGATTTCCGGACGAGGGGCAACGGAGGTCGGGAGCGACGGTGGCCGAAAACAAGAAAGCCCGGTCCGAAGACCGGGCTCTTTGCAGTTCCGACTGGAGCGGGCGAGGCGATTCGAACGCCCGACCCTCACCTTGGCAAGGTGATGCTCTACCCCTGAGCTACGCCCGCGCTTCAGTCGAGGGCGGGCGTATAGCGGACCCTCCCCGGCCCCCGCAAGCCCCCTCGCGGAAAATCTCGCGACTTCCGCGCTCAAGCAGCGAGGGACCGCGTCCCGAGCGGTAGCGCGCTTATCTGGGCGCGAGGCGAATAGCGCCGTCCAGACGGATGCACTCGCCGTTGATGTAGACGTTCTCGGCCAGGTGCAGGACCAGCGAGGCGTAGTCGGCCGGCGTGCCGAGGCGCTTGGGGAAGGGGATCATGGCGGCGAGGGCGTCCTGCACCTTCTGGTCCATGCCGGCCATCATCGGCGTCCACATGATGCCGGGCAGGACGGTGTTGACCCGCACGCCCTCGTTCATCAGGTCGCGGGCGATCGGCAGGGTCATGGCGTAGACCCCGCCCTTGGAGGCCGAATAGGCGGCCTGGCCGATCTGGCCGTCCTGGGCCGCGACCGAAGCGGTGTTGACGATCAGGCCGCGCTCGCCATCCTCCATGGGGTCCAGCGTGACCATGCCGGCGGCCGACTGCGAGAGGACGCGGAAGGTGCCGAACAGGTTGACCCGCACGGTGCGCTCGAACTGGGCCATGTCGTGGGCGCGGATCTCGCCGGTGTCCTTCTTGCGCGAGACGGTCTTCTGGCCGGTGGCGATGCCGGCGCAGTTGACGGTCAGCCGCTCCTGGCCGTGGGCGGCGCGGGCCTTTTCGAAGGCCGCCGCGACCGAGGCGTCGTCGGTGACGTCGACCTTGCAGAACACGCCGCCGATCTCGGCCGCGATGCGCTCGCCGGCCTCCTCGTTGAGATCGAACAGGGCGACCTTGACGCCCTGCGCCGCCAGCGCCCGGGCCGTGCCCTCGCCGAGGCCGGAGGCCCCGCCCGTCACCACCGCCGCGATCGACCCGTCGAGTTTCATGGCCTCAGCCCCTATGTTGTCAGAACCTTGAGAGTGTCGCGGGGTTTAGCCGCCATGGCCGCCAAAACCAATCCGGTCTCGCCCGATGAGGCGCTGGACCCCTCGCGGGCCCTGGTTCCGGCCGTGCAGAAGGTCAACGAGGTGCGCGTCAGCCGCGGTTTCTGGCCCAAGCTGCGGCGCACCGCGGCGCGGATTCCGTTCGCCGACCAGCTGCTGTCGGTATGGTTCGCGGCGCGCGATCCCGAGACGCCGGCGGCGGCCAAGGGGATCATGGTCGGAGCGCTGGCCTATTTCGTCCTGCCGACCGACGCCATTCCGGACGTCTTCGCAGGCATCGGCTTCACCGACGACGCGGCGGTGATCGCCGCCGTGCTGGCCACCCTGGGGGCCCATGTGAAGCGCCGGCACCGCGAGGCCGCGCACGGCGCGCTGGAGCGGCTCAAGGGCGAGGACTGAGGGTTCAGTCCACCGTCACCACGATCTTGCCCATGGCGCTGCGCTCGCCCAGCGCCCGGATGGCCTCGCCGGCCTGCTCGAGCGGGTAAGTCGCGCTGATCCGGGGGCGGACCTTCCCCTCGCCCCACAGGCGGAACAGGTCGGCCATGTTGGCGGCGTGGGAGGCCGGGTCGCGCATCACCGCCGCGCCCCAGAAGACGCCGACGATGGAGATCGACTTCAGCAGGGTCAGGTTCAGCGGCGGGGCCGGGATGCCGGCCGGGAAACCGACGACCAGATAGCGTCCGTCCCAGTTCATCGCCCGGATGGCCGACTCGCAATAGGCCCCGCCCACTGCGTCGTAGACAACGTCGGCCCCGTCGCCGCCCAGCACCCGCTTGAAGTCGCCGGCCAGCGCCTTCTGCTGGTCGCGGTCCAGCGGGCCGCGGGGGTAGATGACGACGTCGTCTGCCCCGGCCTCGCGGGCGAAGGCGGCCTTGTCCTCGCTGGAGACGGCGGCGACGACCCGCGCGCCCATGGCCTTGCCCAGCTCCACCGCCGCCACGCCGACGCCGCCGGCGGCGCCCAGCACCAGCAGGGTCTCGCCGGCCTTCAGCCGGGCCCGGTCCTTCAGGGCGTAATAGCTGGTGCCGTAGGTCATGGTCAGGCCAGCGGCCGTGGCGAAATCCATGCCGTCGGGGATTTTCATCAGCGTAGCGGCCGGGACCGCCAGCTTCTCCCTCATGCCGCCCCAGCCGGGCACGGCGATGACACGGTCGCCGACCTGCACGCCCCTGGCGCCTTCGCCCAGCGCCTCGACCACCCCGGCCAGCTCGCCGCCCGGTGAGAAGGGCCGCTCCGGTTTGAACTGGTACCGATCCTCGATGATCAGGGTGTCGGGGAAGTTCACCCCCACGGCCTTCACCGCCACCAGCGCCTCGCCCCTGCCCGGAACCGGATCGGCGATCTCCTCGACGACCAGCGTCTCCGGACCCCCGGCGGCTTTGGACAGGACAGCGCGCATGAATTCTCTCCCCACGGACCGCGGCCCCGTGGCGCGCGTTCATCCGGAACGCTAATCAGCCCCACGACCCTTTGGAAGGGCGCACGGAGACACCAGCAGCATGACGGCCCTCATTCTTCACGGCGGCGCGGGCGCCCGGCGCGGCACGGACTACAGCCGCGAGGAAGTCCACATGCGCAAGGTGGTCGAGGCCATGAAGGCGCGGCTCGACGCCGGCGCCTCCGCCCTCGACGTGGCCGTGGAGGCGACGGTGATGCTGGAGGACTCCGGCCTCTACGTCGCCGGGCGCGGGGCCAGCCCCAACCTGGCCGGGGCCTATGAGCTGGACGCCAGCCTGATGGACGGCGCGACGCGCGAGGCCGGGGCGGTGGCCGCCCTGCAGGGCTTCCGCAATCCGATCCGCGTCGCCCGGGCCGTGATGCAGCACACGCCGCACGTCATGCTGGCCGGCGAGGGCGCCGCCCTGTTCGCCGCCGAGCAGGGGCTGGAGCCGATCGGCGACGAGCCGGCCTGGTTCACCCACGCCGGCCAGACAGACGACAACCATCCGCCGAAGGGCAGACTCTCCCACGGCACGGTCGGCTGCTGCGTGCTCGACAGCCAGGGCCGGCTCGCCGCCGCCACCTCCACCGCCGGCGTGTTCGGCAAGGCCCCCGGACGGGTCGGCGACACCCCTATCCCCGGCGCCGGCAGCTGGGCCGACGGCCGCGTGGCCGTGTCCTCGACCGGCGTCGGCGAATACTTCATCCGCGCCGTGGCGGCGGCGCAGGTGGCTTGGCGGGTCCAGGCGGGGCAGTCGTTGGCCGAAGCCGCGCAGGCGGTGATCGACGACATCGGCGGCCTCGGCGGCGACGGCGGCCTTATCGCCCTCGACCGTGATGGCGCCATCGCCCAACCCTACAACAGCCAGGGCATGAAGCGGGCCTGGCTGACCCCGGCGGGCGAGATCGGCGTCGAGGTGTTCGGGCGCTGAGGCCCGCGCATTACGGCGAATTCACTCTCCGGCTGAACGCGGTTCATCCACCGTTCACCGCCGCGCAGGCGTAAGCTTGGCGGGGGAACAGGAGGT
>JAEZIH010000213.1 GCA_023416055.1 Pseudomonadota bacterium
ACGGGCGGGTGTCGCGCGCGGCCCTTTCCGTCTCTGTGTCTCCCGGTCTTACCAGGGACGGTAGTTCAGGCCGATGTTGAAGCGACGGCCCCAGGCATCGAAGTTGCTGTACAGGGTGTTGCCCAGCCACGGGTGCTGTTCGTTGTCGAACAGGTTGGTGACCCCGGCGCGCAGCGTGAGCTGGTCGTTCACGTTGTAGCGAACCGTGAGGTCGTGACGGGCGAAGTTGCCGGTGTCGTAGGCGTGCCACGGACGGTTGTCGGCGTTGTTGATGCTGGCGCGCAGGTTGGCGATTTCCTGGGCGGTCTGCCAGTCCATCGTCCAGTTCACGCTCCAGGTGTCGTTCGGCACCCAGGTCAGCGAGGAGGTCAGACGAACCCGCGGATAGAACAGGTCGCCTTCCAGGCTGGTCCGGATGGTCGGATCCGAAACGTTGGTGAACTGCTGCTGGTCGATCAGCCACAGACCACCGACCGAGTAGTTGAACATGCCGAAGTTGCGGCCGAAGACCTCTTCGGTGTCCAGACGGTAGTTGGCGGTGAAGTCCAGACCGCGGGTCTTCAGGGCGGCGAAGTTGATCGAGCCCTGGATGAAGCCGCCGATCGGGTCGCCGGTCGGTCCGCCGATGCCGAACGGGATGGTCGGGTTGTTGCGGAAGATGGTGGCGCAGGCTGCGGTGTCGAGCGAGGGCCCGTTGACGCAGTTGGCCGCCGCCGCCGCCGCGGTCACCGCCGAGATCACGTTGGTGACCTCGATCTCGTAGTAGTCGAGGACCAGCGAGAAGTTCGGGAAGAAGCGCGGACGCAGGATGGTCGAGAAGGTGAAGGACTCCGACTCTTCCGGCAGCAGGAACGGGTTACCCGCGTTCACCCCGGCGATGCCCGACGTGTAGATCGGGTTGAAGTCGTCGACGTTGGTCGCGGTCGCGCCGGCGAAGTCGAAGGTCAGACCTTGCAGCGCGGCCAGGGCCGTGCAGTTGGCGATCCGGTTGGCCCGGATGTCCGCGGCCAGGCCCGGAGCGTTGATGCTGGCCGTCGAGCAGGGGTCGACGACGCCGTTCCAGAAGGTCTGGGTGGCCGGCGCGAAGTTCTCAGCCAGGTTCGGCACCCGCAGCGAGGTGTTGAAGCTGGTGCGGAAGGTGATGTCGTCGATCGGACGATACACCAGGTTCACGCCGTAGACGTCGATCTCGCCGATGGTGCTGTAGTCCGACCAGCGGTACGAACCGCTGAGTTCGGCGTACTTGCCCAGCCAGCTGTCGCGGAACAGCGGCAGCGACATTTCACCGTAGAACTCGTCGCTCTCGTACTCGGCCGGCAGGAAGTCCGGGCCGGTGTTGAGGAAGAGGTAGCGACCAGCGGTGTCGGCGCTGCGGCCGATGCCGCGGGTGTATTCGCGGCGGTGCTCGTAGCCGAGGGCCACGCCGATCGGGCCGGCGCCCCAGAAGTCCCACAGCTCGCCGGCGACGTTGACCAGCGCCTGCTCCTGCTCGTTCCGCTCGCGAACGAAGATGCTCGCGAAGGTGTAGTCGAGAGCGGCCGGATCCTGGTTGCCTTCACCGAAGACGTTCAGCGGACGGCACTCGTTGATCGCGGCCTGACCGTAGGCGGTGTCGCGGATGTCGCCGCCACGCCAGTAGTCGGCCAGATCGCCGTTCGGAACGCCTTCAGCCGCCGCCAGGGCGATACGGCAGACGATCGCGCCCGGGGTGCCCATGACGCCGGCCACGTCGACGACCGAGTCGGCCGCCCACTGGAAGCGTTGGACGTCGACGCCCGCTTCCTCGTTGACGTTGTCCATCTCGCCGTAGGTGTAGCCGATGTCCCAGCTGACGTTCCGGACGAACAGGATGTTGTCCAGTTCGCCTTCCAGCGCCGCGACGTAGCGGGTCACCTCACGGGTGTTGCTCTGATAGCGGTCCGGACCGAACATCGAGTGACGCGCGATCGGCGTGGCGAAGGTGGCGCCCGGCGTGCTCGCGGCGTCGGCGGTCGGGGCGTTCCAGCGGATCACCTGGTTGGTGGCGATCGCGTCCTTCACGATCTGCGGCAGGAAGGCGTTGTCCGACCAGCGCAGCTCGAACGAGCTGGTGCCGTACAGCGGGCTGGCTTCCCGGGAGCCGTAGGAGTTGATCAGGTCGATGTCGAAGAAGGTCGGCTGCGAGATGTCGAAGACATCTTCGGTGACGAACTTGGCTTCGAGCTTGGCCCGGACGTTATCGGTGACGTGGAAGGTGCCGCCGACCTGGTAGCGCTGCGACTCGATGCTCGGGAAGCGCGAGCCGCTCGAGAACCACGCCGGGCTGACGCCGTCGCCGCCGATGTTGTACGGGCGGCTGGCACCGGTGACGCCGATGCGCTGGCCGAAGTCGGCCAGGCGGGCCGTGCCGGTGCCCGCCGGGTACCAGAAGGTCTTGCCCGGGTTCACCGCGAAGCACGAGGCGTTCCACGAGAAGACGCCCGCGGCGCTGTGGCAGGTGAAGTAGGGGATGTCCGGGTCGTTCAGCGGGCTGCCCGGCTGCGAGTTGGCCAGGGTGGTCTGGCCCCAGCGCGGACGGTCCATACGGACGACGTTCTGGAAATAGGCGTTGTCCATGAAGCCGTCATACGGCGCGGTCGTCGGGTCGGCGTCGATGCCGAGGATCAGCGGCGTGCGGGCGATCCAGTCGACGTCCATCGACGTGACTTCGTCGGCCTTTTCGTACTCGCCGAAGACGTAGACGTTCAGGCGGTCGTCGAACAGGTTGGCGCCGGCCAGGGCCGAGATGCGGCGGGTGGCTTCGCCGTTCTGGTTGATCATGCCGTAGTTGGCGTCGATCTCCAGGCCTTCGAAGTCGTCGCGCAGCGAGAAGTTCAGCACGCCGGCGACGGCGTCAGCGCCGTAAACCGACGAGGCGCCGCCGGTGACGATTTCGATGTTCTCGATCAGCAGACGCGGGATGGTCGAGACGTCGACCGAGAGGGTGCCGCGCGAAGAACCGACGTGACGGCGACCGTCGACCAGGGTCAGGGTGCGGCCGGTGCCCAGCGAGCGCAGGTTGGCGAAGTCCAGACCGCCGTCGTTCAGACCCGAACCGGTGGTGTCGGACGGAACCAGCGAGTTCGACAGGGCCGGGATGGTGGCCAGATAGTCGATCACGGTCGACTGGCCGGTGGTCAGCAGCTGTTCGCGCTCAACCTGGATCAGCGGGGTCGGAGCGTTGGTCGGGTCGCGGCGGATGCGCGAACCGGTAACGACGACTTCCTCGATCTGGGTCGCCTCCTGGCCTTGGCCCTGGACGTTGACGCTGGGCAGCTGGCTTTCCTGCGCCAGGGCCGGAGCCGAGGCGGCCATGACCCCTGCGAGGATCGTCGTGCCGAAAAGAAACTTGCGCTTGAGAAGCATGTGATTGGGCCCCAACCGTGGTGAATACGAGACGCGTCATCCGCCTGCGACGGATTCCGCTTCGAATTTGCACGCTAGCAGCTAAGCCCGGCGGAACAAGGGAATGTGGCGCCGCGGCGGCCAATCAGGGCCCGATCTGTAACAATCCGGACACAGTCTCGCCACGCGAGTGAAACCTGCGTCACGCAGGACCAGAAGTGGTCCGGCGTTGGGATTGTTACAGATTTTCCCGCAGCCAGCCGGCCGCGCGCGCCACAATTCCGCCGCGGTGCATCCGCGGCGCATCGGCGGCCGTGATCTGCCGCGACATCAGCTTGCGCGCCGACACCGCCTCGCGCGGTCCATAGGCGGCGCGAAGCAGGACGCCGGCCGCCGAACAGAAGGCGGGGCCTGATGCGGCGTCCGCCAGGTGGGGCGCGCGCTGCGGCTTGCCGAGACGGACGGGGCGGTCGAACACGCGCACCGCCAGTTCGCGCACGCCGTTCAGTTGGCTGGCGCCGCCGGTCAGCACCAGCCCGGCTCCGGGCTCGAGGCCGACGCCGGCGTTGCGCAGGCGGTCGCGCAGCAGCTCGAGCGTCTCCTCGACGCGCGGTGCGATCACGGTCTTCAGCATCGAACGCGGGACCACGACCGGTCCGGCCGAGGGATCCTCGCCGCGCGGCGGGGCCTCCAGCATCTCCCGATCCTCATTGGCCGAGGCCATGGCCGAGCCGTGCAGGGTCTTAAGCCGCTCGGCTCCAGCGCGCGAGGTCGACAGGCCGCGGGCGATGTCGGCGGTGACGTGATCGCCGCCGACGTTCAGCGATTCGATGTGCAGCAGGCTGCGCCCGCCCCAGACGGCCGCCGAGGTCGCCCCGCCGCCCATGTCGATGCAGACGCAGCCGAGATCCATCTCGTCGTCTTCGAGGGCCGCCAGCGACGAGGCGACCGGCGCCGCCACCACGCCTTGCAGGTCGAGGTGGGCCAGCTCCAGGCAGTGGCTCAGGGCGGTGAATGCGCTCTCGGCCATCGACACCACCAGCAGGTCGAGGCCCAGCGAATGGCCGCGCATGGCGCGAGGGTCGTGCACGCCCCGCGCGCCGTCGACCGACCAGGCGATCGGCAGGACGTGGATGGGGCGGCGGTTGGGCAGGCGGATCTGCGCCAAGGCCATGGCGATGGCGCGGGCCAGGTCGGCGTCGCCGACAGGATTGGCCCCTAGCGAGACGCGGGCCTGCACCCGGTGGCTGGCCATCTGGCCGATGGCGGTGGTCACCACCACGCCCGAGACCGGCGAGCCGGCGGCGCGCTCGGCGCGTTCGACGGCGTGCCCGATCGCTTGGGCCGCCTCGTCCATGTTGACGATGCCGCCGCCGCGCACGCCGCGCGACTGGACATGGCCGGCCCCGGCCACGCGGATGGTCCGGTCGGCGTGGCGCACGCCGTCCGGCTTCATGATGAAGCAGGCGACCTTCGACTGGCCGAGGTCCAGCCCCGCCACCACCGGCGCGCGCCCCGCGACCGCCCGGCCGCCATCCACTGACCTGTCCACCAACCGCCCAGCCATACTGTCGTCCCCTGCCCTACGCTTCGCCGGAGGAAGGCCGGACGGCGACCTCCTCGGGCGTCCTCAGATCGATCCGGGCGAACCCGAGCTCCAGCAGCCGCTCGCGCTGGTCCAGCGCGTCCAGCTGGATCAGGGCCGCGTCCTGGTCCGTGGCCGGCAGCTGGATCAGGCTGCCGTCCTTGAGACGCAGGTCCCAGCGGCGCTCGTCCACGCGCACCAGCGCTTCCAGCCGGGCCATCAGCCGCGGCCGTTGCGCGATCAGCGGCAGCACCTCGGCCGCGGCCTGTTCGGCGCCCTTGCCGACGACCAGCGGCAGGTTCGGATAGCGCCCCGCGTCGGCGCCGGGGATGACCTCGCCGTGGCTGTCGATCACCATGTTGCGGCCCCCGGCCTGCCACACGGCCAGCCGGTCGTGCTCGACGACATGAACGATCAGGGTGTTGGGAAG
>JAEZIH010000233.1 GCA_023416055.1 Pseudomonadota bacterium
GCCCGGGGCCGAGGCCGCGACCGCCCAGCGCCCGTCCCAGACGGCTTCAACCCCCGGCGTCAGCGGCAGGGGCACGGCTCCGGCGCGGGCGATCTCCCCGGCCTCCCGCCAGACCTGCGCCTCCTCCCCCGCCGCCTCCAGGCGCGCGCCGCACAGCACGGCAGTGAAGTCCTCGCCCGACCTCAACCGGTCGACCATCCGATCCAGCCGCGCGCCGCGGGGGGGCCGGTCGCGGCCTCCGGCGCAGACCAGGGTCGCGGCCAGCGCCCTCCCGCAGGTCGATCGCTGGATGCGGAGCGCCCCGCCGCCCAGCGGGTCCGGCGCGGGTGCGGCAAGCAGGGGCGGGCGGGTCGCGGCGACCACTCCCTCGACCCCCGCCGCCCGGGCGCGGCTGCGCAGGAAGCGCAGATCGTCATTGGCCGGATCATCGATCCAGCCCGCTCCCTGCCCCGCAAGCCAGTCCCGCAGATCAGCGCGGCGCACGTCCAGCATGGGGCGCAACAGCATCAGGCCCCGGCCCTCCGGCCACGCCGGCGAGGGCGACCATTCCCGCAGGCGCCCCAGGGTCGAGCCCTCGCGTCGCATCCACTCGCCCTCGACCGCGTCGTCGGCGGTATGGGCGAACAGCACCACGCGCGCCCCGGCGGCGCGGGCGGCCTCTCCGATCAGGCGATGCCGGGCGGCTCTCGCGGCGGCGGGCAGGCCGGTCGCCGGTTTCGCCCCCGTCCATGACAGGCCCCGCCATTCCGCCCCGACGGTCAACGCCGCCTCGCGGGCGAAATCCGTCCAGGCCCCGCTGGCGGGCGACAGCCCGTGGTCGACGGTCAGGGCGATCAGGCGTCGTCCGTGATCGCGGGCCCAGCCGGCCGCGACCCTGAGCAGGGCGAGGGAGTCGCCGCCGCCCGACAGGGCGAGGGCCAGCGGATGCGGAACATCGGCCTCAAGCCGCTCGGTGAGACGCCGGCGGACCCGGCCGATCCAGGCCGGATCGGCGGTCGTCAGCCCGCTCTCCGGGCCGGACAGGCGAAGCGGGTGCGCAGCTCGCCCGCCCGGGTGCGCACCGAGGCGCTGGCGGCCGTGGCGTAGCGCCGGTCGAACTCGCCCAGCGCCGTGCAGGCCTGCGTCTTGCGGTCGGTCGCATTGAGGGCGGTGGCCAGCTCCAGCACCGTCGCGGCGGCCCACGGCGTGGTCGGCCAACCCTCCAGCGAGGCGGCGTAGAAGGCCACGGCGCCGGCGTGGTCGCCGGCCGAGACGCGCAGGTCGCCAAGCCGTGCATTGGCCTCGCGGGCCTGCGGCGTGTTCGGCCAGGCCAGGGTCACGGTCTGCAGGGCGCGGTCGCCCATGGCCGGGTCCGAGGCGGCCAGCCGCACCGCCGCGGCCAGGTCGCGGGCCGCGTCGCCGGTCGGCGAGGTCGAGCTGATCGGGGCGTTAAGGGCGGCCTCGCGTTCGGCGGCCGCGGTCATGTCGCGCAGGCGGTTCTCGGCCGTGCGCAGACGCGCCTCCAGGGCCTCCTTGTCCCGGGCGGTCTCGTCAAGCTGGAAGGTGAGGCGCTCGAGGTCGCCGTTGACCCGCTGCAGGGTCGCCTCGAGGTCGCCGAGACGGCGGTCCATGACGGTGACGCGGCCGGTCAGGGCCACGACCTCGGGGTCAGGCTCGACGATCACCGGCTGGCCCGCGGCGTTGCGCTGGGTCAGGGCCCGTTCAAGGCGGCGCACGTTGCGGTCCAGTTGGTCCAGACGGCGCTTGTCCCACTGGATCGGCTCCATGGGCGTCGTCTGGGCCACGACCGTGTTCGTGCCGGCGATCAGGACCACGCCCAGGGCGGTGACCAGGGCGTTCTTCGAGCGGAGGGCGGGGGGCAGCTTGAGCATGACTGGTTTCGTCCCACCGATTTGAGGCCGCCGCAAGGCCGTCAGCCCGTCATGCCCACCGCCACGATGGCCAGAACGAACAGCAGCAGGGCCATGGCGGCGAAGATCAGCAGCATCACCGTGCGCCAGGCGGCCGAGAACCACGACAGGCCATAGGCCCCCTTCAGCTGGGCGAACATGTGCGCCGGCGCCCCGAAAACCACCAGCAACCCGGCCGCCACGCCGAAGCCGATCCACAGCGGCGCGAGGATCGAGGTGACCATGAACAGGATCGACATCGCCGTCAGCGAATAGAGGACGAAGACGCCGTGGTCGTACAGGGTGAACTCCCGCCGCCACAGGAACAGCAGCGCCACGAACGGCAGCGAGATGGGGATCAGCAGGAAGCTGAATTTATAAGCGGTCTGCTGGATCTTGTAGAGCGCCAGCTCCGGATTCATCAGCTTCTTGGTCAGGGTCTTGTCCAGGCTCTTCCAGCCGGTGTCGATATGCAGCTCGCCCGAGGCCAGGGCGTCGCGGACCTGGTCTCCGCCCCGCCAGTTGCGGCCGGAGGAGCCCTCGGCCTCGCCGGCCGGCGACGGGGCCTGATCGCCCAGCTGGCGCTCCAGACCGGCAGCCACCGCTTCGAAGGCGGCCGCCGAGATGGCGTCGCCCTCGGCCCGCGCCTCTGCGACGTCCGCCCTCGCCTCCTGCAGCTGCTGGGTCAGGGTGGTGCGCTGTTCGGGCGTCAGATCGGTCTCGACCTTCGGGTTCAGCGCGCCGGTGAAGCTGAACACGAAGAACATCAGGAAGACGGTGAACAGGAACATGGCCAGCGGCGACACGTACCGGGTGCGCCGTCCCTGCACCCATTCGCGCGTCAACCGGCCGGGGTTGAAGGCCAGCAGCGGCAGGGTGCGCCAGATCCGGGCGTCGAAATGCAGCGCCCCGTGCAGGATCTCCTCGCCGAGGTGCAGCAGGGTGCGATGGACGTGGGTCGGCTGGCCGCAGTTGGAGCAGAAATTGCCCTCGACCGGGGCGCCGCAGTCGGTGCAGTCGCCGTGCGCGTCGCCGGCGTGTCCGGTCGGCCGTTCGATCGCCCCGGCCAAGAGGCCGCCCGTGGCCGCGCCGCCGGCCGCATCCAGATCCACCATCTTCTTTCCCCCGCAGGAAGGCAGCGATCTAGCCGCGCGTGCCGGGGCCGGTCAAAAGGAAAGGGGCGGCCGTCGACCGGCCGCCCCTTGGTTTTTCCGGGCCTCGCGGCGCCTTAGCGCGTGGCGCCCGAGACGATCGCGGTGTGGGCGTTGCGGTTGCGCGCCCAGGCTTCCTCGTTCGAGCCGGCGGCGATCGGACGCTCCTTGCCGTAGCTGATCGTGTCGATGCGCGACGCCGGGATGCCGCGCTGGATCAGATAGGTGCGAACCGATTCGGCGCGGCGGGCGCCGAGGGCCAGGTTGTACTCGCGCGTGCCGCGTTCGTCGGCGTTGCCTTCGATGCGGACGGTCACCTGCGGGTAGCGCTGCAGCCAGGCGGCCTGGGCGTCGAGGCGCGGATAGGCGTCCGGACGGACCTCGTAGCTGTCCAGGTCGAAGTAGATGCGGTCGCCGACGTTGACCACGAAGTCCTGCTCCGAGCCCGGAACCGCGGCGCCCATCGAGCCGCCGTCGACGGGGCCCGCGGGGTTGGTCGGGTACTGCGGACCCACCGGCTGCGGGCCGTCGCCGGCCGGGCCCTGGGCCGCCGGGCGCGGGGTGCAGGCCGCGATGGCCACGACCGCGACGCCGGCGACGGCGAGGCGGGTGAAAGTCGAGGTCTTGATCATCGAACGTCTCCTTGGTGAGAGGCCTCGGCCTCCAGCTTTGCTATAAAGCTCGGGTACTTGCGCGCCGGCGACTTAGCCAGCCGCGATAACGCGGAATTGAGCCGAAAGGCTCCGCTTCGTCAGGTGGAGCAGCTGTCCGGGCCGCCCGCCCCCACGTTCATCGGCGGCTCGTCCAGCAGCGGCGACCAGGCGGGGTCGGAGCCGCGACCGCTGTAGCCGGCCTGGCTGACCACCCGGCCCGACAGGTCGACGGTCCACAGCCGGGTGTCCCCGCCCGGGCTCTGCCGGGCGAACATGATGTAGCGGCCGTTCGGCGCCCACGACGGGCCTTCCTCGAAATAGCTCGACGACAGGATGCGCTCGCCCGTGCCGTCCGGACGCATGACGCCGGTCGAGAACCGCCCCCCCGACTGCTTGGTGAAGGCGATCAGGTCGCCGCGCGGGCTCCAGTTCGGCGTCGTGTAGATGCCGCCGCCGCGCGAAATGGCGCGCTGACCGCTGCCGTCGGCGTTCATAACGTACAGCCGCGCCGTGCCCGAGCGGTCGGAGGTGAAGACGATCTGCCGGTTGTCCGGGCTGAACGAGGGCGAGGTGTCAATGCCCGGATCGCTGGTCAGGCGCCGCACCTGCCGGCTGGCCAGGTCCATCACGTAGACGTCGGTGTTGCCGTTGCGGATGATGGAGAAGGCCATCTTGGTGCCGTCGTTCGAGAACCGCGGCGCCAGCACCTGGCCGTCGAACTCGCCCAGGCTCTCCCGCCGGCCCGTCGCCAGGTTCTGCAGG
Source organism: Pseudomonadota bacterium (assembly GCA_023416055.1). Lineage (GTDB taxonomy): Bacteria > Pseudomonadota > Alphaproteobacteria > Caulobacterales > Caulobacteraceae > Brevundimonas. The sequence goes on from JAEZIH010000233.1 coordinate 4,456, forward strand.
TAGATGCGGCTGTAGTCCTTGCCCAGGGCCACATAGGTGATCTCGCTGGGGTCGCTCAGCGAGAAGCGCGGCGACATGATGATCTCGTCGCCGGGGGTCAGGAACACGGGGTCGAAGCCGTCCTGGTCCGAGATGGCCAGCCGCGACAGGCGGTTCAGCTGGGTGCCGCTCTCCGACACGAACAGCACGCGGCTGTCGAAGAAGGCCGCCTCGCCGGTCATCCGCTGATAGACCACGTCGGCGATCTTGTGCCCGATGCGCCGCCACTGCTCCGGCGTGGCCGTGAAGCGATACGAGGCCAGCTGGCACTGGCGGTACGGGTCGTACAGCCGGAAGCCGTAGTCGTTGCGGTTGTCGGGCCGGCGCGTCACCGAGCCGTACAGCACCGCCTGCGCCCCGATCGAGGTCCACTGCGGGAAGTTCGGGGCATTGGCGACCGTCAGTCCGGTCTCGACGAAGCTGGCCGGATCGAGCGGCTCGAAATAGCCCGAGCGGCGCAGGTCCGAGCGGATCACCTGCGACAGCTCCGAGCCGTTCTGGCCGTCGAAATCCGCGACCGCGATCTGGAACGGCCGCAGCACGCCCTGGTCGATCTCGACCTCGACCGGATCCTGCCGCGGAGGCGTCTGGGCGGTCGCCGCCGTTGCGGCCACGGCCAGGATCGCGACACCGGCAAGAAGTCGGTTCAGACGCATGGTTTGCTCCCGCTAGTCAGACGTTCGTCGATCCTTATCACCGGACC
>JAEZIH010000242.1 GCA_023416055.1 Pseudomonadota bacterium
GCTGGTTCAGGTCAGGCCGCCGCGCCCTTCGTCCCCTTCAGATCGCGATAGGCGGCGCTGAACGGGGCGTAGAGGACGGCCAGTTGCAAGGCGGAAAGCACGGACTGGACCAACAGCATGACCAGGACCACGGGCCCAAGAGCCTGGAACATCTCCAGCGACGACGCGCCCTCCATCATGATCAGTCGGTGGAACCCGCCGACGGCCATGATGATCGGCAGGCAGACCAGCAGGCCGAGCAGGGCAACCACCATGGTCATCACCCAGGCGATGACGGCCAGGCCGATGATCTGCCAGGTGCAGCTGCGGGTCATGGCGAAGGAGTCGAAGAAGGCCATCCGCTTTTCCGCGACCGTGATCGGCACGGCCAGGCTGAAGCGGGCGAACAGCCAGATCATCACGCCCACGACGACGACCATGGCGAGGAAGGCCACAAGAAAGTTCGAACTTCCGCCGCCCATCAGGCTTCCGGCTATGCCGGCGACGGCGCCCACGACGATGGCGAGGATCATGTAGGCGGCGAAGGCGAGCACAGCCAGCACGACGCTGACGACCGCCACACGCACCTCGTCCATGCCCAGCCGGAGATAGCCGAAGGCCTTGCGACCCGGCTCGAGCACCGACCGCGCCACCGCAGCGGCGAGGACGGCGTTGAACAGCAGGGATAGTGGGATGATCAGCGGAAAGACCGACAGATAGGCGGCCATCAGAGGCTCAACGTCCTCGGGCGTAGCCATTCCGCCCGAGGCCCCGATCCTCTGCGCCTCGGCCATGATCGCAATCAGGGGGCCGCCCACGGCCGCAAAGATGAGCGTGGTGAAGGCCAGATACGCCAGCGCCCAGAACACAAGGGCCACTGGCGAGCGACGGACCACGCGGAAGCCTTCGAAGGCGGCATCTCCAGCGGAAAACGACATTTCTTCCTCCTGTTGCGGGTGCGTCAGATGGCAGTACCGACGGCGGGGGCCGCCCTGGATGCGATGGTATCCCGACAGAATCCGGCGGACGGAGCGCCAGGCGCCATGAGCTGGACCGCCGCGAAAGCGGCGTCGAAGATGACGTAGCCGATCATCAGCCCCCCTTTGGTCCCCGGGCGCATCCTATGGGCCGTTTTCGCGACTCGCCACCGGAATCCGGCAAGAGGGACTGGCGTCCCCGCGCGACCGGGCTAGAACGCCCGGCATGACCACCTCCCCCTCCCCCGTTCATGTCATCGGCGGCGGCCTCGCCGGCTCTGAAGCGGCCTGGCAGATCGCCAGCGCCGGCGTTCCCGTCATCCTGCACGAGATGCGCGGCGTGCCCGGGGTGAAGACCGATGCCCACCACACCGACGGGCTGGCGGAGCTGGTCTGCTCCAACTCTTTCCGCTCGGACGACTGGGAGTACAACGCCGTCGGCCTGCTGCACGCCGAGATGCGGGTGCTCGATTCGATCATCATGGCCTGCGGCGACGCCCACCAGGTCCCCGCGGGCGGCGCGCTGGCGGTCGATCGCGAGGGCTTCTCGCAGGCGGTCACGGCGAAGCTCGAGGAGCATCCGCTGGTCACCATTGTCCGCGAGGAGATCGCCGGCCTGCCCCCCGAGGGCTGGGACAATGTCATCGTCGCCACCGGCCCGCTGACCTCGCCCGCCCTCGCCGACGCCATCCTGAAGACGACCGGCGAGGAGAGCCTGAGCTTCTTCGACGCCATCGCGCCGATCGTCCACGCCGACTCGATCGACTTCGACATCGCCTGGCGTCAGTCACGCTACGACAAGGCCGGGCCGGGCGGCGACGCCGCCGCCTACGTCAACTGCCCGATGGACAAGGCCCAGTACGACGCCTTCATCGACGCCCTGCTGGCCGGCCCCAAGGCCGAGTTCAAGGAATGGGAGGACGTCCCCTATTTCGACGGCTGCCTGCCCATCGAGGTGATGGCCGAGCGCGGCCGCGAGACCCTGCGCCACGGACCGATGAAGCCGGTCGGTCTGACCAATCCGCGCGACCCGACGGTCAAGGCCCACGCCATCGTCCAGCTGAGGCAGGACAATGCGCTGGGCACGCTGTTCAACATGGTCGGCTTCCAGACCAAGCTGAAGTACGGGGCCCAGACCGAGATCTTCCGCATGATCCCCGGCCTGCAGAACGCCCAGTTCGCCCGCCTCGGCGGCCTGCACCGCAACACCTTCCTGAACAGCCCCAAGCTGCTCGACCGCCAGCTGCGCCTGAAGGCTATGCCGCGGCTGCGCTTCGCCGGCCAGGTGACGGGCGTCGAGGGTTACGTCGAATCCGCCGCCATGGGCCTGCTCACCGGCCGGCTGGCCGCCGCCCAGGCGCTGGGCCGCGACCTCACTCCCCCGCCGCCGGAGACGGCCATCGGGGCCTTGGTCGAGCACATCACCGGCGGACACCTCGAAGGCTCGAAATTCCAGCCGATGAACATCAACTACGGCCTTCTGCCGCCGCTTGAGGCGCCGCGCGTCGACGCCGAGGGCAAGCGCATTCCGCCGAAGGATCGGGGCCGGGCCAAGAAGCGGCTGATGAGCGTGCGGGCGCTGGAGGCGCTGAAGGCGTGGAGGGACGCCGCCGCCTGAGCCTCAGCCCGGTCGGTTCGCCTCGATCCAGCGTCGGATCAGCTTTTCCAGCGCGGCGGCGCGCGCTTCCAGCTCGGCGGCCGTCCGCAACTGGACAACTCCCCGGTCGGCCGACGGCCAGCGAGCGAGGGCGTCGGGATCGTGGAAGGAGAACGCTGCGACATCCTTCGCCGCGGCCCCGCGATGGAGCACCAGACGGGCGCCGCCCTTGCGCTCCACCCCGAGGGTGACGCGGTCCTCCCCGCTATCGGCGAAGCTGGGCGCATTCCATTTGATGGTCTCCGTGAGGCCGGGTGAGGCGCGGATCACGATCTCCCGCAACCGGTCCAAGAGGCTGCGGGTTTCCGGCGACAAACTGTCCAGCCAGGCGGCGACGGCGTTCCCCATGCCCGTCAGCTTCCCTAGGTTGGCGACGTGGCGCAAGCCGACGGAGCCTTCATGACCATCACACGTCCGTTCGAACACGCCAGACGCCTTGTCCGCCAGAAGATCACAGACGTCTTCAACGACGCCGAGCGGGGCGAGCGGCCTGTCCTTCGACGGGCGGACGCCCTGTTCCCCGTCGATTCGGTGGCCTGGAAGGTCAACGGCGACGTCACCACCATGATGATCGGCGGCGTCTCCGGTCTGTTGCTGCAGATGCTGCATCCCGCGGTGCTGGCCGGCGTGTGGGACCATTCCGACTTCCGCGCCGACATGCACGGGCGGCTGCGGCGGACCGCGAAGTTCATCGCCACCACCACCTACGACCACGCAGAGGCCGGCGGGGCGGCGATCGAGCGGGTCAACCGCATTCATGCGAAGCTGAGCGGCGTCCTGCCGGACGGCACACCGTACCGGGTGTCCGATCCGCATCTGCTGGCGTGGGTGCACGTCACCGAGACGCTGAGCTTCCTCGAAGCCTGGATCCGCTACGGCGAGCCGGACATGCCGCTGGCCCAGCAGGACGCCTATTTCGCCGAGATGGCCAGGGTCGGCGAGGCGCTGCACGCCGAGCCCGTGCCGCGCACGCGGGCCGAGGCGGAGGCGCTGATCCAGAGCTATCGCCCTGCCCTGCGCGCCGACGATCGCACCCGGGAGGTGGCGGCCATGGTCATGCGCCAGACACTCGGCCAGCCGTCGGTGGACATGGCCGCCGGGGTGATCATGCAGGCGGGAATGGACCTGCTGCCCGACTGGGCGCGGGCGATACATGCGCGACCGGCGTCGCTGTCGCCGCTCATGGTACGGGCCGGAGCTCTGACCACGGCGCGGTTCCTGCGCTGGGCCTTCGACGGGTCTCCGAACCGGCGGGTGCACCCGCCGGAGGTGACCTCCTTCTAGGAGCGGCCGGCGGCCTTCGCGTACTCCAGCCGGGCGATGGTGCGGTTGTGCACCTCGTCCGGGCCGTCGGCGATGCGCAGGGTGCGGACCATGGCGTACATCTCGGCCAGCGGCGTATCGCCCGAAACCCCGGCGCCGCCGAAGGCCTGGATGGCGTCGTCGATGACCTTCAGCGCCATGCGCGGGGCCGCCACCTTGATCTGGGCGATCTCGGACCTGGCGTTCCTGGCCCCGACCTCGTCCATCATCCAGGCCGCCTTGAGCACCAGCAGGCGGCACATCTCGATGTTGGTGCGCGCCTCGGCGACGCGCTGCTCCCACACAGAGTGCTCGGCGATGGTCTTGCGGAAGGCGGTGCGCGACAGCAGGCGCTCGGCCATCAGCTCAAGCGCCCGCTCGGCCGCGCCAATGGTGCGCATGCAATGGTGGATACGGCCCGGCCCGAGGCGCCCTTGGGCGATCTCGAAGCCGCGACCCTCGCCGGCGATCAGGTTCTCCGCCAGCACGCGGACGTTCTCCAGCACCACCTCGGCGTGGCCGATCGGCCGCTCGTCGTAGCCGAACACCGACAGCATGCGCTCGACGCGGAAGCCCGGCGTGTCGACGGGCACGATGATCATCGACTGCTGGGCGTGCGTGGCTGCATCCGGATCCGTCTTGCCCATGACGATGGTCACCGCGACGTTCGGGTGGCCCATGTTGGTCGACCACCACTTGCGGCCGTTGATGACGTAGTGGTCGCCGTCTCGTTCGATGCGGGTCCGGATGTTGGTGGCGTCGGACGAGGCCACTTCCGGCTCGGTCATCAGGAAGGCGGAGCGGATCTCGCCCGCCATCAGGGGTTCCAGCCACCGTTCCTGCTGGGCGGCGTCTCCGTAGAGGTGCAGCACCTCCATGTTGCCGGTGTCGGGGGCGTTGCAGTTGAACGCCTCGGCCGACCACAGGGCGCGGCCCATGATCTCGGCCAGGGGGGCGTATTCGAGATTGGTGAGCCCGGCCCCGTGTTCGCCGGGCAGGAACATGTTCCAGAGGCCGGCGTCGCGAGCCTTGGCCTTCAGCTCCTCCATGACCGGCGGCTGGCGGGTGTGATCCTCGCGGACCTGGGCCCAGTAGTCGGCCGAGCGCGGCAATACCTCGGCGTCCATGAAGCGGCGCAGGCGGTCCTGCCATTCGAGGGCGCGGTCGCTGTGTCGGAAATCCATGGCGTAGTCCTGTCCGGATAGGGAAACGGCGCGGCATCGTCAGACGCCGCGCCGTTTTGGTGTCCTTGCTTCAGCTCAAGCTCAGCGCTTCAGCAGCGGGGCCAGCTTCTGGGCGATCATCATGTCGCCGGCGATCTTCAGCTTGCCCTGCATGAAGGCCATCATCGGATCGAGGCGGCCCTCCGAGAGGGCCATGAAGTCGTCCCACGAGATAGACACGGTGGCGTCGGCCGGCTTGTCCTCGTTGGTCACGGTGTTCGGAACGGAGGCGCCGTCGATGAAGATCTTGCCGGCGTCGCCGAGGTCGAGCTTCACGGTCTTGCCCAGACCGGAGTTGTCGCCGACGGCGCCGCGGATGTGTTCGGTGACTTGGGCCAGATCGGGCATGGGAGATCTCCTGCGGGATTGAGCTTCCGACCTAGACCGCGCCGCCGGGCCTGCCAAGATCACGTCGGGTCAAGATGACCGGAGGATCACCACGGGTGGGCCGGCAGGTCCGCCTTGGGCGGCGCCTCTTTCGGAGGCGGCCCCGCCTCACGCATGAGCGGCGGAGCCTCCACCGGCTCCGGCGAAGCGGGATAGGCGTGCGCCAAGCGACGATCCGCCATCTCGCGGCGCTCCTGCCGCCAAGCCTCGCGCGCCTCGGCGCGCCGGCGATCCAGCTCCTCAAGCCGCGCCCGCCGGGCGGCTCGCTCGGCCTGGAAGTCGCGACGCGGGGCATCGAATCCGAACCAGCGGCCTTCGTGGCCCGCGACGGGTTCAGGCGGGGGCGGAGGTGCGGGGACGAAGATCACCGCCGCCGGGCGCGCCGGGCGGCGGCCGGCTTCCTTGTCGTCGGCCCAGGCCTCGTCGTAGGACCACGCCACCTCGGTCACGGCGGGCAGCGGCGGGGGGACGCCCTGGAAGCCGTCAACCAGTTCGCCGACCTGCATCACCGAGCCGGGCGTGATGTCCGGCTCGCGCGGCTGCACGACCTCGATGCGAAGACCCTCGCCGTCGACCACCGCTGTCGGACCGGGCGGGTTCACGGCGCGCAGCCCGACAAGGCCGAACGCCGCCACGGCCACGGCCGTCAGCGCGGCGACATGGCCGCGGGTGACCTTTCGAGGGGGTACGAGGCGGCGCGGGGACGGACTGGGAGACATGGAACGCGTCCGGGACAGTGGGTCCTGTAGCAATCCGTGGGCGGCGGTCCGGTTTCATGAACAAGGCCGCCGGCGGCGCCCTGGTCTGGAAGGTTCTGGCGGAGACGGAGTCCGCCTAACCCCCGTCCCGGCGGGTCCAACGCCGTTTGCAAATACCATATTAAATCAATGGATATTGGCGCGATATGTCTGGCGCTATCCCGGAATGTCCGGCAGAATCCATGCTCGATGTTAGGGCATGGGTTGGGGCACGGCGATGGCGAGACTTCTGAACAGGCTGAACCCCCGGGCGGTGGTGACGATCACAAAACCGGGGCGGCACGCGGACGGCGGCGGGCTCTACCTGTCCGTTGGACCGGGCGAGGCGCGACGGTGGGTGTTCCTGTTTCGCTGGCGGGGTCGCCTGAAGGAAATGGGCCTTGGCGGGCTGTCCAGCGTTAGCTTGGCCAAGGCGCGGGAGAAAGCGGCGGCGGCGCGGGGGGTGGTGGCCGACGGGATAAATCCGCTGGAGGTCAAGCGCGCCAGCGCGGCGGTCCCGACGTTCGGCGACTTCGCCGATGCGGTGGTGAAGGACCTGGGCCCCCAATGGAAG
>JAEZIH010000031.1 GCA_023416055.1 Pseudomonadota bacterium
CTGGGGCTGTACGACGACGCCGGGCGGCTCAACCACGTGGGCTTCACCTCGGCCTTTGCGGGCATCGACCGGGACGAGCTGACGGCGCGGCTGGAGGCGCTGCGCGGAGGTCCGGGGTTCACCGGTCGGGCGCCGGGCGGGCCGAGCCGGTGGTCGACGGAGCGGTCGGGCGCGTGGGAGCCGCTGCGGCCCGAGCTGGTGGTGGAGGTCGGCTTCGACCACGTGTCCGACCAGCGCTTCCGGCACGGGACCAGGCTGCTGCGCTTCCGGCCCGACAAGGTGCCGGAACAGTGCCGGATGGAGCAGCTGGAGTCGTGAGCGCGGGCCAGTTCGACCTGTTCGGCGCCCGGGGACCGGTTTTGCCGGAGGGGCTGAGGTATGCGGAGGGCGTGGTCGATGCGGAGGCGCGGGCGCGGCTGGTCGGGGTCTTCGCCGGACTGCCGTTCGAGGCCTTCGACTTCCACGGCTTCAAGGGCAACCGGCGCATCGTGTCGTACGGCGGCCGGTACGACTTCTCGGCCAGCCGGCTGAGGGAGGCGGAGCCGGTTCCGGACTTCCTGGTGGCGGCGCGGGAGGCGGCGGGGGCGTTCGCGGGCCTGGAGGCGGAGGCGCTGGCGCAGGCGATGGTGACCGAATACGCGCCGGGCGCGGGCATCGGCTGGCATCGCGACCGGCCGGAGTTCGACAAGGTGGTGGGGCTGTCCTTCGCCTCGGAGGCGACGATGCGGTTTCGCCGCAAGCGCGGGGAGGGCTGGGAGCGGGCGGCGCTGCCGCTGGCGCCGGGGTCGGCCTATCTGCTGGACGGGGCGGCGCGGCAGGACTGGCAGCACAGCATCGCGCCGGGGGAGACGCTGCGCTATTCGGTGACCTTCCGCAGCCTGCGCCGGCCATAACTTCGTGTTTCGCGGGGTGAACCGGCCTTACCCGCGGGCGGTTTGGGAGGCACAAGGGGACATCGTCCCCACAGGCCGCATGGATATTCGATGAAGAGAGCCCGGCGCGCGCGCATCGTCGCCACCCTGGGACCCGCCAGCCGGGCGCCCGGAATGGTCAAGGCCCTGGCCCAGGCCGGGGTCGACGTGTTCCGCCTCAACTTCAGCCACGGCTCGCACGAGGACCACGCCGCCGCCCTGAAGGCGGTGCGCGGGGCCGAGCTGGCCCTGAAGCGGCCGCTGGGCGTGCTGGCCGACCTGCAAGGGCCTAAGCTGCGGCTGGGCAGGTTCGCGGACACCGAGATCGAGATCGCGCCGGGGCATACGATGCGCTTCGACCTCGATCCGACGCCCGGCGACGCGACGCGCGTGCAGATGCCGCATCCGGAGATCTTCAAGGCCCTGCGCACGGGGATGTCGCTGCTGCTGGACGACGGGCGGGTGCGGTTGCGGGTCGGCGAACGCACTGACGAATGGGCCGAGGTGACGGTCGAGAGCGGGACGAAGCTGTCGGACCGCAAGGGGGTGGCGGTGCCCGAGGCGGTGGTGCCGGTCTCTGCGTTGACGCCCAAGGACCGCGAGGACCTGGCCTTCGCCCTGCGCATCGGCGTCGACTGGGTGGCCCTGAGCTTCGTGCAGAAGCCGGAGGACATGGCCGAGCTGAAGCAGATCGTGAAGGGCCGCGCCGCCTGCCTGGCCAAGATCGAGAAGCCGCAGGCTCTGCACGAGCTGAACAGCATCCTGGACTATTGCGACGGCGTCATGGTGGCGCGCGGCGACCTTGGGGTGGAGCTGGACCCCGAAGAGGTGCCGGTGGCGCAGAAGCAGATCATCCGCGCCGCCCGCCAGCGCGGCGTGCCGGTGATCGTCGCCACCCAGATGCTGGAGTCGATGACCTCGGCCCCGGCGCCGACGCGGGCTGAGGCGTCGGACGTGGCCAACGCCGTCTACGAGGGCGCCGACGCCATGATGCTGTCGGCCGAGACGGCGTCTGGCGACTATCCGCTGGAGTCGGTCGGGATCATGAACCGGATCATCGAGCGGGTGGAGAACGATCCGCTGTGGCCGGGGCTGATGGACGCCGAGCACGCCGGCATGGACGAGCACGACGTCGACGCCCTGGTGGCGGCGGCGCGCAAGGCGGCTGAGGCGCAGTCGACGGCCTGCGTGGTGGTGTTCACCACCCTGGGCGGGACGGCGCGTCGGATGTCGCGCGAGCGGCCGCTGCAGACGGTGCTGGCGCTGACGCCGAAGCCGGAGACGGCGCGGCGGCTGGCGCTGGTCTGGGGCCTGGAGCCGCGGCTGAGCCGCGAGCCGGCCTCGCTGGAGGAGGTCACAGACGACGCGGTCGAGAAGGCGGTCGAATTCGGGCTGGCCGAGCCGGGTCAGCGGCTGCTGATCCTCGCCGGGACGCCGTTCGGGGCGCCGGGGGCTGCGAATCTGCTGCGTCTGGCGCATGTTCCGACCAAGGGGCGCGGCCGGCCGGGCTGACCCCGGAGGTCGGCATGATCAAATACATCGGTTCCAAGCGCGCCCTGCTGGCCGAGATCGTCGGCGCCGTCGCAGCCGCCCTGCCGGACGGAGGCGTGGTGTGCGACCTGTTCAGCGGCTCGGCCCGGGTGGGGCATGGTCTGAAAAAGGCGGGCTACCGGGTCTGGTCGAACGACCACAACGCCTACGCCCATGTGCTGGCCACCGCCTATGTGCAGGCCGACCGCGAGCGCTGGCTGGAGAAGGCCGAGGGCGTGCTGGCCGAACTGCGCGCCGTGAGGCCGGAGGCGGGGTGGTTCACCAGGACCTTCTGCGAGGAGGCGCGCTACTTCACGCCCCAGAACGGCGCGCGCATCGACGCCATGCGCGAGCGGATCGCGGCGATGGCGCTGGAGCCGGAGCTGGAGGCGATCGCTCTGGTTAGCCTGATGGAGGCGGCCGACCGGGTGGACTCCACCGCCGGTCTGCAGATGGCCTACATGAAATCCTGGGCCAGCCGGGCGCTGAAGCCTCTGGAGCTGCGGATGCCGGAAGTGCTGCCGGGCGTGGCGACGGGGCCGTGCAAAGCGACGCGAGCCGACGCGGTGGAGATCGCGCCGCAGGTCGAGGCCGACCTGGTCTATCTGGACCCGCCCTACAACCAGCATTCCTACCTCGGGAACTACCACTGCTGGGAGAGCCTGGTGCTGTGGGACAAGCCCGAGACCTACGGCGTGGCCAACAAGCGGGTGGACGTGCGGAGCCGCAAGAGCGCCTTCAACAGCCGGCCGGGCATCACGTCGGCGCTGCAGGCGGTGATCGAGGGGCTGAAGGCGCCGAACCTGATCGTCTCGTTCAACGACGAGGGCTGGCTGACGCGCGAGCAGCTGGTCGGCATGCTGTCGGCGCGGGGGGAGGTGCAGGTCATCGAAATCGCCCGGCCGCGCTACGTCGGGGCGCGCATCGGCATCCACAATCCGAAAGGCGAGAAGGTCGGCTCGGTGGGGCGGCTGAGGAACGTCGAATACCTGTTCGTGGTCGGCGAACGGCGGGTGAATCTTGCCGATGCGGCGTGAGCGCCAGCGTACGGAACGGCCGCGAGTCCGGCTCGTTCTGTCGGGCATGGAACAGATGACCCTCACCCCTTCGCGGCGGCTGCAGGCGCGTCAGGCCTATGGCCGCGCCGTGGACGCCTTCGAACCGGTCGCCTGGCGGCCGCCGTCGCCGGCGCGCTTCGACGTGCGGGTGGCCAATGACGTGACCTACCGGGCGCGGCCGGAGCCCGCTTCCGACCTGTCGGAGCTGAAGGACGGCGTGCCGGCCTGGCTGACCGTCACGCTGGGCGGCCTCGTCGCCGCTCTCGCCGGCGCCCTGATGGGCGGGGCGCTGCACATCTAGTCTTCGAGCAGGGCCCTGATCGGGGCCCAGCCCCGGCGATGGGCCGGGCAGGGACCCAGGGTCTTCAGCGCCTGCTGGTGGACCGGGGCGTTGTAGCCCTTGTGCGAAGCGAAGCCGTAGCCGGGATATTCCTCGTCCATGGCGATCATCAGCCGGGCGCGGGCCGTCTTGGCGAGGATCGAGGCGGCCGCGATCGACAGCGACAGGCCGTCGCCGCCGACCACCGTCTGCACGTCGCAGGGCAGCTTGAAGCGGTAGTTGCCGTCGACGAGGGCGGCGACCGGCTGCACCGCCATGGCCTCGATGGCGCGGCACATGGCCAGGCCGGTGGCGTGGAGGATGTTGAGCTCGGCGATCTCCTCGACCGAGGCGAAGCCGACGCCCCAGGCCAGGGCGCGGGCCTTGATCTCGATCTCCAGCGCCTCGCGCCGTTCGGCGGTCAGGGCCTTCGAGTCGTCGATGCCTTCGGGAAGGTCTTCGGGGTTGAGGATCACCGCCCCGGCCGAGACCGGTCCGGCCCACGGCCCGCGGCCGGCCTCGTCGACGCCGCAGACCGGCCCGCCGCCCGACTGGATCAGCACCGTCTCGAGCGCCAGAGTCGGGAAGGCGCGCGCGACCCTGGCCGGCGCCTTGCGGGCAGCCGTCTTCTTCGCGGGCTTTTTCGCGGGGGTCTTCACCGGGCCGCCATCGCACGAACCTGCCGGTGACGGAAGCACTCGATGCCGTGATCGTTGACCATGCCCACAGCCTGCATGAAGGCGTACACAATCACCGGGCCGCAGAAGGTGAAGCCGCGCTTCTTCAGGGCTTTCGCCATGGCTTCCGACTCCGGCGTGGCGACCGGCCGCGCGCCGGCGTCGGGCCATTCGTTCTGGATCGGGGCATCGCCGACGAAGGACCACAGCCAGCCGGAGAAGTCCTCCCCCCGGTCGCGCATCTCCAGCCAGATCCGCGCACCCTTGATCGCGCTGTTGATCTTGGCGCGGGAGCGGATGATGCGCGGATCGGCCAGCAGGCGCTCGATGTCTGACTCGCCGTAGGCGGCGACCTTTTCGGGGTCGAAGCCGTCGAAGGCGTCGCGAATGCCCTCGCGCTTCCTCAAGATGGTGATCCAGGCGAGGCCGGCCTGCATGCCGTCCAGCACCAGCTTCTCCCACAGGGCGCGGGCGTCGTATTCGGGCACGCCCCACTCCTCGTCGTGATAGGCGACGTAGAGCGGATCGGTCCCGCACCAGGCGCAGCGGGTGAGTGAGTCGGACATGGGACGAGGGTAATGGTTCGCGGGCGAAGGCGCAGCGCCCCAGGGCTGGACAAGCGGAGCCGCAGGCCCAACAACTTGGACTTCACTCACGGAGGAAGTCCCATGCGTATCGTCATTCTCGCTGTCGCCGCCGCCGCCCTGACCCTGTCCGCCTGCTCGCAGCAGACGGGCGACAACGCCGCTGAAACCGCCGACGCCGCGGGCGACACCGTCGCCTCGGCCGCCGACGACACCGCCGACAACGCCGCCGCCGCGGCCGACAACGCCGCCGCCGCGACCAACGAAGCCGCCGAGAACGTCGACGCTTCGATCCAGACGCCGGCGGAGGCTCCCGCTCACTAAGAGACGGGTTCTGTCTGATGGAAACGCGTCCGGGGTCAGCCCCGGGCGCGTTTTTCGTTTCAGAGGCCTGTCCAGTCTGGACGCCGGACCGTGACCGGCCGTCCGCCCACCGTCAGCGCTCCCTCCAGCCGGTCCAGCCGCAGCAGGGCCATGGCGGCGCCGTCCATGCCGGTCAGCACCTCGCCCGCGCGGAGGTCGCCGTTCAGCACCTCGGCGCCGAAGGCCGGGGGCGGGCCGTCGAAGGCGAGGGGCAGCATGCGGTTGCGGACGGCGGCGCGCCGCTTCATCCGCGAGGTGGTCTCCTGGCCGACGAAACAGCCCTTCCGGAAGTCGATGCCGTTGAGGAGGTCGAAGTTGGTCTCGATCGGGTAGGTCTTGTCGGACAGGGCGTCGGCGGCCGGGTCGGGCACGCCGAGGGCGAGGCGGTGGGCCTGCCAGTCCGCCTCCGTGGCGTCGGCGGCGAGGTCTTCGCCGTAACGGCGACCGCCGAGGGCCGGCAGGCGGGGGTCGGGGATGAAGCCGTCGGCGAGGCCCGGCCAGCAGGCCAGGACCGGGCCGTCGTCGGTCTCGAGGGTCACCTGGGCGCGCAGCTTGTACGTCGACAGCCGCTGCAGCAGGGCGTCGCGGCGGTCGACGGCGACGTCGAGCAGGACGCCGTCGGCCTCGCCCAGCAGGAACAGGTCGAACAGCAGCCGTCCCGGCGGGGAGAGCAGGGCCCCGAAGCGCAGCTCGCCGTCGGCCAGGGTCTCGACGTCCTGGGTGAGCAGGTTGTGCAGGAAGGGCCGGGCGTCGGGTCCGGCGACGCGGATCTGGGCGCGGCTGTCGAGGCGGGCGATGCGGGGAGACATGAGGGGTAGATAGGTGGAGTCTTGTCCCCGCGCCAAAGGCCCCTTTGCTTCGCCACCGGCCGGAGAATCCGTATAGGCTTCAGCCATGACGGGCCGGTTTCCCATCCTGTACATCGCCGAGGCGGACGCGCAGGACGCGGTGCTGTCCAGCGGGGTGCTGGCGTATCTGGTCGAGGCCATGCCGCAGGCGCGGTTCACCGTGGTCGGGTCGCCGGCCAGCGCGCCGCTGTTCGCCGACACGCCGCGGCTGGACCGGCTGATCGTGCTGGAGAAGGAGAGCCGGCTCGACTGGTTCAGGCTGTGGAGCCAGGTGCGGTCGACCCGCTGGGGGCTGGTCGTCGACATGCGCGGCTCGAAGCTGTCCGGGCGACTGAAGCGGCAGAAGCGGGCGGTGCGCGGCGAGCGCGAGGCCGGGGTGCACGCCGTCGAGCTGGCGGCGCGGGTGCTGCAGCTGGACGACATCCCGGCGCCGCGGCTGTTCGTGTCGGAGGCGACGCAGGCTTCGGTGGAGGCCCTGATCCCGCCGGGCGAGGGACCGCTGCTGGCGGTCGGGCCGGGGGCGGAGTGGATGGGCCGGCAGTGGCCGGCGGAGCGCTTCGCCAAGGTGGCTTCGACCCTTGTCGGCGAGGGCGGGCCGCTGCAGGGCGGACGGGTCGTGGTGGTGGGGGCCGAGGCCGACCGCGACGCCGCCCACCTGATCCGCCTCTCGCTGCCGCGTCACCGGACGATCGAGCTGCAGGGCCGGCTGAGCCCGCTGCAGGTCGTCGCCGCCGTCGGGCGCTGCGCCCTCTATCTCGGCGGCGACTCGCTGTGGACCGACCTGGCGGTGGCCTCGGGCACGCCGGTGGTGGCGGCCTACGGGCCGTCGGACGAGGCGGAGCGGGGGCCGTGGAACGGGATCGCCGTGCGCGGGCCGCGTTCAGTGGACGAATACCGCAAGATCGATCCGCGCTTTGACCAGGCAATCCTGCACATGAACGACCTGCCGACGGACCGCGTGCTCAAGGCGGCTCGCAAACTGCTGGCCGAGCGCGTAAACGCCGGGGAATGACCCGGACCTATGATCTGATCGTTCGCGGCGGCGAGGTCGCCAACCACGCGGGACGAGGGCGCGCCGACATCGGCGTGATCGACGGCCGCATCGCCTTCATCGGCGACCTGTCGCAGGCCTCGGCCGGCGAAACTTTCGACGCCGCAGGCCTGACCGTCCTGCCCGGCGTCATCGACACCCAGGTCCATTTCCGCGAGCCGGGGCTGGAGTGGAAGGAAGATCTCGAGACCGGCTCCCGCGCCGCCGCGCTGGGCGGGGTCACCGCCGTGTTCGAGATGCCGAACACCGAGCCGAACACCACCGACCCGGACACCCTGCAGGACAAGCTGGACCGCGCGCGGGACCGGATGTGGACCGACCACGCCTTCTACATCGGCGGCACGCATGAGAACGCCCGCTTCCTGGGCGAGCTGGAGCGGCTGCCGGGCTGCTGCGGGGTCAAGGTGTTCATGGGCGCCTCGACCGGTACCCTGCTGGTCGCCGACGACGACGGGGTGCGCGAGGTGCTGCGCCACGTGAAGCGGCGCGCCACCTTCCATTCCGAAGACGAATACCGCCTTGCCGAGCGCCGCCCGCTGGCCCGCGCCGGCGACTGGACCAGCCACCCGGAGGTGCGCGACCCGGAAAGCGCCATCCGCTCGACGCGCCGCCTCGTCGGCCTGGCGAAGGAGGCCGGGGCGCGCATCCACGTGCTGCACGTGACTACCGCCGAGGAGATCGACTTCCTGGCCGACCACAAGGACGTCGCCACCGTCGAGGTGACGCCTCAGCACCTGACCCTGGACGGCGACGAGGCCTATGAGCGTCTGAAGGGCCTGGCCCAGATGAACCCGCCGATCCGCAACGCGCCGCACATCGCCGGCCTGTGGCGCGGCATCGAGCAGGGCGTCGCCGATGTGCTGGGCTCCGACCACGCCCCGCATACGCTGGAGGAGAAGGCCAAGCCGTATCCAGCCTCGCCCTCGGGCATGCCGGGGGTGCAGACCCTGGTGCCGGTCATGCTGACCCATGTGGCGAACGGCCGGCTGTCGCTGGACCGCTTCATCGACCTGACCAGCCACGGGGCCAACCGGGTGTTCGGAATCGCCGGCAAGGGCCGCATGGCCGAGGGCTACGACGCCGACCTGACCATCGTCGACCTGAAGGCGAGGCACGTGCTCAGGCACGCCGACATGGCCACCCGCTCGGCCTGGACCCCGTTCGACGGCATGGAATGCACCGGCAAGCCCATGGCCACCATCGTGCGCGGCCGGGTGGTCATGCGCGACGGCGAGCTGCAGGGGACGGCCCACGGCCGCCCGGTGCGCTTCCAGGAGACGCTGGCCTGACGGGAACCTCCTGACTCCCCGGCGATTCCGTCAGGGCGAAAGGAGTCTCCCATGAGCAAGCGCGAACTGATCGAGCCCACCCCCGGCGACAAGCGTTACGCCCGCCGCGACGACGAGGGCCGCTTCACCGAGATGAGCGACGTCGGCCGTTCATCGGCGCAGGACCAGAAGCGGCAGGCCAAGCACGAGGCCCCCAAGGGCCAGGGCGACCGCGGCGACCGCCGCCACTAGCGCGGCTGGAGGATGAAGCCGGCCACATCGTCGACGACGCCCGGCGCCAGCGGCAGGGACGGGTCGTTGTAGGTGGCGATGTTGGCCACGCGATCGGCGGGCGCGACCTTGAGCACGTGGTTGACGCCCTCCCAAAGGACAAGCTTCGCATCCGGCTGTGCGTCGGCCATGGCGTGGGCGTCGGTGACGGTGGTCTGGATGTCGGTCGTGCCCTGGCCGATCATCACCGGCCCATTCCACGCCGCGATCAGGGCGGCGGGATCGAGCTGCAGCCACGAGATCATGTATTGCTGCACCGACGGCCGCAGCAGGGCGGCGAGCATGGGCGGGGTGTCCTCAACCGTGCGGCCGGCCTCAAGCTCGGCGAGGGCGTGGAAGGCCTGCGTGCGCAGGGGCTCGGGCAGCTGCGGGCCCAGTTGCTCTTCAAGCACGACGCGGGCGGGCCGGCCGGCGCCTGACAGCAGGATCAGGCCGCAGATGCCCGGATGGTCGTCGGCGGTGGCGGCGAGGGCGACGAGGGCTCCCTCGCTGTGGCCGATCAGCCAGGCGCAGGGCTGGCCGGTGCGCGCCGCCGCCTCGGCCGCCCAGGCGCGGGCGTCGGCGACGTAGTGGGAGAAGCGCAGGTCGGTCTCGGAGAAGCTCGGCGAGGCGCTCTGGGCGATGCCGCGCTTGTCGACGCGCAGGGTGGCGACGCCCTGCTCCGCCAGACCCTCGGCCAGCAGGCGGTAGGTCCCGGCGGAGATGCCGAGGTGGCTGTTGCCGTCGCGGTCGGTGGGACCCGAGCCGGGCAGGATGACGGCCACGGCGCGGGGCTGTTCCGGGGCCAGCAGGGTGCCGTGCACCGGCGCCTTGTCGGTGGGGATGGACACCGGCGCGGCGACCGGATCGGTCAGCAGGGCGGCGGCGAGGATCAGGCTGAGCATGTCGGTCTCCTGGCGATAGGGGATCAGAAGGGCTGGCGGTCAGGATCCGCGCGCCACACGCGCCAGCTCTCGAACACGGACCAGAGGGCGGCGATCACGACGGCGGTCAGCAGGGCGTACAGGTTCAGGGGCCGGGGCGCGAAGGGTGCGGTCAGCAGACCCGCCAGGCCGATGATGAAGAACAGGCGGCCGGCGAGACGGTTGGAGCGGTCCCAGGCGAGGCGGCTCTTGTAGGCCCAGGGCGTGCGAACCCCGACGAAGGGATTGGGTCCGACTCGGCCGAGGAAGGCGCCGATCAGCAGGAGGACGAGGCTGATCAGGGCGACCGGCGTGGCGCCGCCGATGTCGGTCAGGCCGCCGAGGCTGGCCGAGGCCGAGAGAAGAGCGATCAGGGGCATGGTCAGGACGCCCACCAGCTGGGCGGAGCGGAGGGCGCGGGCCCGCGCCGGGTCCGCGGCGCGCCGGGCGCTCCGCGACATGCCCAGGCCCAGCGCCAGGGACAGGACCCCCATGCCGGCCAGCAGGCCGCCGACCTGCTCGCGCGTTCCCCAGCCGTCGGCCTCGCCGGAGGCGTTCCAGTGGACCGGCATCAGTTCGGTCGGCCCGGCGAAGATGGTCCAGACGCCGAGGCCCGTGATCATCAGGCTGAGGACCACGGTGGCCATGTCGAGGGCCGGACGGCGGTGGGCGGGGGCGGTCATGTCTCGTCTCCGGAAGTGTTGCGGGCCCCGGTCATCGACAGCAGGAAGGCCAAGGCCTCCTCCACCGCCGAGATCTCGAGCCGGTAGCGCACCGAGGCCCCGTCGCGCTCGGGCGAGACCAGACCGGCCTCCTTGAGCGCGTTCAGGTGCCCGGTGATGGTCGGCCAGCTCATGTCGAAGGCGGCGGCGATGTCGCCCGACGCCATCGGGCCGCGGCGCAGCATCTCGATGATGCGGCGGCGGACCGGGTGCGACAGGGCCTTGAACAGGGCGTTCATAGGCGAAAGCCTAATTAGGAAAATCCCTAATATCAACCGGCGGGTTTGATGCGGCGGCGCGGGCGGTTGTAGACAGACGGCGACAGCCAGGGAGGCCGCCATGGCCGAACAGCCGAAGCTGCTCTCGGGCGGCAATCCGCAGATCCCGAAGGGCGAGGGCGACGGGCCGGTGCAGGCCTGGATCGACGCCGTGCCGGGCTGGAAGAGCCCGATGTGGCGGCGCATCGACGGACTGATCGGACGAACCGTCCCGGGCGTGCGCAAGGCGGTGAAGTGGAACTCGCCGCTTTACGGGGCCCCGGAAGGGGAGGGCTGGTTCCTGAGCGTCCACGCCTTCGACCGCTATCTGAAGGTCAGCTTCCTGCGCGGCGCCGAGCTGAAGCCGCCGCCGACGGTGACCTCGAAGCATCCGCAGGTGCGCTACTTCCATATCCACGAGGAGGACGAGCTGGACGAGGCCGTCTTCGCCGACTGGATCAGACAGGCCGCGGCCCTGCCGGGCGAGGTGATGTGATGGCCGATGATAATGACGCCGGCGCCCTGATCGCCGCCAGGATCGAGGAGCTCGGCGACTGGCGCGGCCAGACCCTCGGCCGCCTGCGGGGCCTCATCCGGGAGGCGCTGCCGGACGTCACGGAGACCGTGAAGTGGCGCAAGCCGACCAATCCGTCCGGCGTGCCGACGTGGGAGCGCGACGGCATCCTGTGCACGGGGGAGACCTACAAGGACAAGATCAAGCTGACCTTCGCCCGCGGGGCGGCGCTGGCGGATCCGGCAGGGCTGTTCAACGCCAGCCTCGACGGCGACACTCGGCGGGCCATCGACATCCGCGAAGGCGAGACGGTGAAGGCCGAGGCGTTCAAGGCGCTGATCCGGCAGGCGGCGGCGGCGAACGCCGCGGCGAAACCCGTCAGATCGAGAAGCTGACCCCGCAGCCGCAGCTGGAGGCGGCGTTCGGATTGCGGATCACGAACTGGGCGCCCGCCAGCTCGTCGACGAAGGCGATTTCCGAGCCCTTGAGGAAGGGCAGGGAGACGGGGTCGACGAGGGCGGCCTGGCCCTCGGTTTCGATGCGGATGTCGTCGGCCTCGGCCGTCTCGACCAGGTCGAAGCGGTACTGGAAGCCCGAGCATCCGCCGCCGTCGACGGCTACGCGCAGCATCAAGGCGCGGCCTTCCTCGGCCGACAGCTTCGCCAGACGGCGCGCGGCGCTTTCGGCCAGGGTCAGGCCATGGCCGCCCGTGGCGGGCGAAATCTGGAAATCGGGGACGGAATGGACGCTGCTCACGGGGCTCTATATGAGGCGCGCACGGGCGATCGCAAAGGCCCGGTCGAGAACATGAGCCGCCGACCTTGATCCCCGAGCGCGCGCCTTACGCAGAATACCCCGAGCACAGCCGGGGGCGCCTCGTCCCCGAGCCGGTCAGCCGCACCCGCAACGCCTACGCCCGCGACCGCGACCGCATCATCCACGCCACGGCCTTCCGCCGGCTGAAGGAGAAGACCCAGGTCTTCGTGGCCCACGAGGGCGACCACTACCGCACGCGGCTGACGCACAGCCTGGAAGTGGCGCAGATCGCCCGCTCGGTCGCCCACGCCCTGCGGCTGGACACGGACCTGGCCGAGACCGTGGCCCTGGCCCACGACCTGGGCCATCCGCCGTTCGGCCATTCCGGCGAGGACGAGCTGCAGGCCCGCATGGCGCCGTGGGGCGGCTTCGATCATAATGTCCAGACCTTCCGCGTGGTGACCAAGCTGGAGGAGCGCTATCCCGGCTTCGACGGCCTGAACCTGAGCTGGGAGACCGTCGAGGGGGTGGTCAAGCACAATGGCCCGGTCAGCCACCGGCTGGACGAGCCGGCGTGGCGGGCCATCGCCGACTACGCCCCCGGCTGGGATCTGAGGCTGGACAGCTTCGCCTCGCTGGAAGCCCAGGCCGCGGCCATAGCCGACGACATCGCGTACAACAACCACGACGTCGACGACGGGGTGCAGGCCGGCCTGTTCACCCTGGCCGACCTGGCCGAGGTGCCGCTGATCGGGCCGGTGCTGCACGGGGTGCGCAAGGACTGGCCGGACATCGACGAGCGCATGGTCCGCATCGAGGCGGTGCGGCGGATGATCGGCGTGATGGTCGAGGACGTGCTGGCCGAGACCGAGGCGCGCATAGAGGCCGACGGCATCCGCTCGACCGAGGACGTGCGCACGGCCTCGCGGCCGCTGGTGGCGTTCTCGCACGCCATGCTGGCCGACCTGGGCGTTCTACGCGCCTTCCTGTTCGAGCGCATGTATCGCCATTACCGGGTGAACCGGACGCGCAGCCAGGCGCGGCGGCTGCTGGGCGAGATGTTCGAGCTGTTCATGGCCGATCCCGGCACCCTGCCGCCCGAGTGGTCGGGCAAGGCCGGGACCGCGGACGAGGCGCGCCGGGCGCGGGCGGTGTGCGACTACATCGCCGGCATGACCGACCGCTACGCCATCGAGGAGCACAGGAAGCTGTTCAGCCTCGACCTCGCCCTCGATCTGTGATTCGAAAGGCGCCGCTGGGCGGGTAGGATGAGCGTCCGCGCGTCGATTCGCGCGGCACGACGGAAGGCGCGGCCATGTCCCACGAAGATCCCTATCGCCCGAATCCCGGCCGCGACCGCGGCGCCTATACGCCCCCGACCGACGACGACCTGCCATTCAATCGCCAGGGCTATGACCCGCGCCGCGGCGGCGGGGCGGGGGGCGGCGGCGGCAAGGCCCCGCCCCTGACGCTGATCATCTCGGCCGTGGTGCTTCTGATCCTGATCGTGGCGGTGGTGGTCTACTACCGCGCCGGGCCGCGCTCGTCCGAGGATGCGCCGCCGGCCATCGGCACGCCCGTCGGCGAGATCAAGAGCCCGGCGCCGATCGACGCCCAGCCGGTCGATCCGACCGCCGGCATCGAGGTCTATTCCGAGACTCCGGCCCCGTCCGCGGCGCCGACCTTCACGCCTCCGCCGGAAGAGGTGCAGCCGCGCCCCGCGCCGCGTCCGATCGAAGCCGCGCCCCTTCCCGCCCCGGCGCCCGCTCCGACGCCTGCGGCCCCGCCGAAGAAGGCCGAGCCAGCGCCGGCGCCCGTCGGCGGCAGCTCGGGCGTTCAGATCGGCGCCTTCTCCACGCCCGGCATCGCCGAGCGCGAATACAACAATGTGGTGAGCCGCTACCCGCAGCTGACCCAGGGCGGCAGCCGCCGCGTGCAGGAGGTGACCGCCTCGAGCGGGGCCACCGTCTACCGCACCACCGTGACCGGCCTCAGCCGCGAGCAGGCGAGCAGCCTGTGCAGCGCGATCAAGGCTTCCGGCGGGGACTGCATCATCCGGTGAAGCGCTCCGCGGCGATCTACGGCTGCGCCGGCCTTCGGCTGTCGGCGGAGGAGAAGGCTTTCTTCTCCGACGTCCGGCCGTGGGGCTTCATCGTCTTTCGCCGCAACGTCGACAGTCCGGACCAGCTGCGCGCCCTCACCGACGAGATGCGGGAGTGCGTCGACGACGCCGACGCCCCCGTGCTGGTCGACCAGGAGGGGGGCCGTGTGCAGCGCCTCGGTCCGCCCCACTGGCCGAAGTATCCGCCCGCGCAGGCTTATCTGCGGGCCGTAGGCGACCCGCCGGCGGCGCGTGAACTGGTCCGCCTCGGCGCGCGGCTGATGGCCCATGACCTGAGGTCGGTCGGGATCACCGTCGACTGCGCCCCGGTGCTGGACGTTCCGGTGGAAGGGGCGCACGACATCATCGGCGACCGGGCCTGGGCGCGCGATCCGGCCACCGTAGCCATGCTGGGCCGCGCCGCCGCCGAGGGCCTGCTGGCCGGCGGCGTGCTGCCCGTGATCAAGCACATGCCGGGTCACGGCCGCGCCTTCGCCGACAGCCACCACGAACTGCCGGTGGTGCATGCCGACCTGAAGACCCTCGACGCCTGGGATTTCGCCCCCTTCCGCGCCCTGTCGGACATGCCGGCGGCGATGACGGCGCACGTCGTCTTCACCGCCATCGACGGCAAGCGCCCCGCCACCATCTCGAAGAAGGCGGTGAAGCTGATGCGGCGCGAGCTCGGCTTCGGGGGTCTGATCGTCACCGACGACCTGTCGATGAAGGCGCTGTCCGGATCGCTGACGGAACGGGCCGAGGCGGCGCTGAAGGCCGGCTGCGACATCGTCCTGCACTGCAACGGCGACCTGGCCGAGATGCGCGCCGTGGCCGAGGGGGCCGAAGCGCTGAAGGGCGGTGCGGCCAAGCGCGCAGAGGCGGCGCTGGCGCGGATCGTGCGCGAGCCGGAGCCGCTGGACCCGCTGGCTGCGCGCGCCCGGTTCGACGCCCTGATGGCCGGGCGGCTGGAGGCGGCGCGGGGACCTGACGTCGGCGAGGCGCAGGCATGACCGAGGCGTTCCAGCCCAATCTGGATTTCAGCGCGGTCGAACAGGCCGATGCGCGGGACGCCTTCGTGGTCGACCTGGAGGGCTACGAAGGCCCGCTGCACGTGCTGCTGGCGCTGGCGCGGACGCAGAAGGTGGATCTGCTGAAGCTGTCGATCACCCGCCTGGCCGAGCAGTACCTGGCCTTCGTGCAGGAGGCGCGGCGGCGCAACTTCTCGCTGGCCGCTGACTACCTGGTGATGGCCTCGTGGCTGGCCTATCTGAAGTCGCGCCTGCTGCTGCCGCGCACCGACAAGGGCAAGGGCGACGAGCCGCCGGCCGAGGAGATGGCCGCGGCACTGGCCTTCCGCCTGCAGAAGCTGGAGGCCATGCGCAAGGCGGTGGAGGCTATCCAGTCGCGGCCGAAGCTGAAGCGCGACGTGTTCACGCGCGGCGACCCGGAGGCGACGGTGATCGTGCCGTCGGACCGCATCGACGCCAGCCTGTACGAGCTGATGGCCGCCTATGTGCAGCAGCGCCGCCGGGAGGAGCTGCGCCGCTACAATCCGACCCAGCGGGTCGAGGCCTTCGCCCTGGAGGCGGCGCGCGACTGGCTGCGCGAGGTGCTGCCCCGGCTGGAGCAGTGGACCCCGCTGGAGAAGATCGCCCCCGAGAAGCACGGCGGGGAGGGGCCGTCGCAGGCCAGCTATACGGCCTCGACCCTGTCGGCGAGCCTGGAGCTGGTGAAGGAGGGCGCCATGGACGTGAAGCAGGCCGAGCCGTTCGCCGAGGTCTTCCTGAAGCGCCGCGGACGGGGCCTGCCGCTGGAGTTGACCCCGTGAGCATCCAGTTCGCACCGGACGAGACCGAGATCGAGCGCCGCGTCGAGGCCCTGCTGTTCGCCGCCGCCGGGCCGCTGTCGGCGGCCGAGATCGCGCGTCGCCTGCCCGAGGGCGCCGATGTCGGCGGGGCCATCTCGGCCCTGCGCCAGCGCTACGAGGGACGGGGCGTCGAGCTGGAGTGCGTCGCCGACCGCTGGCGTTTCCGCACCGCCGCCGACCTGAGCTTTATGATGACCGAGGAGCGCGAGGAGCCCCGGCGGCTGTCGAAGGCCGCGCTGGAGACCCTGGCGATCATCGCCTACCACCAGCCCTGCACCCGCGCCGAGATCGAGAGCGTGCGCGGCGTGTCGCTGTCGAAAGGTACGCTCGACCTGCTGCTGGAGATGGGCTTCGTGAAGCTGAAGGGCCGCCGCCGCACGCCCGGCCGCCCCGTGACCTATGGCACCACCGACCGCTTCCTGGAGCATTTCAGCCTGGCCAGCCTGTACGACCTGCCCGGCGTGCAGGAGATGAAGGCCGCGGGCCTGCTGGACCTCTCGATCCCGGCCGGCTTCGAGGTGCCGGACCCGACCCGTGCCCCCGACGAGGACGAGACGCCACTGCTGCCGGGCGAGGAGGACGCGCCCGAGTTCGCGCAGGACTTCGTTGGGGAGGACTGAGCGGCAGGGAGGTGCAATCGCCCGCGCAGCTTGCTAAGCGGCTGCGATGATCGCCCGCCTGCGTCCCGTCCCGTTCAACCTCGGCCCCGTCCACTTCGTCGGCATCGGCGGGATCGGCATGAGCGGCATCGCCGAGATCATGCTCAAGATCGGCTATTCGGTGCAGGGCTCGGACGCCCGCGCCAGCGCCAACACCGAGCGGCTGGAGAAGCTGGGGGCCAGGATATTCATCGGCCACGACGCGGCGCATCTGGGCGACGAGGTCGCGGCGGTGGTCTATTCGACCGCGGTCAAGCCGAGCAATCCCGAGATGGTCGCCGCCCGCGAACGCCGCATCCCGCTGGTTCGGCGGGCCGAGATGCTGGCCGAGCTGATGCGGCTGCAGTTCTCGATCGGCGTCGGCGGCACGCACGGCAAGACCACGACCACCTCGATGGTCGCGGCCGTGCTGGACGCGGCGGGGCTGGACCCGACCGTGGTCAACGGCGGCATCATCAACGCCTACGGCACCAACGCCAAGGTCGGCGACGGCGACTGGATCGTGGTCGAGGCCGACGAGAGCGACGGCAGCTTCCTGCGTCTGAAGTGCACCGTGGCGGTGATCACCAACATCGACCCGGAGCACCTCGACCACTACGGCGACTTCGACGCCCTGCGGAAGGCGTTCTGCGACTTCATCGAGGACATACCCTTCTACGGCTTCGGCGTGGTCTGTCTGGACCATCCCGAGGTGCAGCGGCTGGCCGCCTCGATCGACAACCGGCGCCTGGTGACCTACGGGCTCAATCCGCAGGCCATGGTCCGCGCCGACAATGTGGACATGTCGCCGGACGGCGCCCGCTTCGACGTGGTCATCCAGCAGCAGGGCCTCGCCGCCCTGGACGAGCCGATCCGCATCCCCGGCCTGCACCTGCCCATGGCAGGCTGGCACAACGTCTCCAACGCCCTGGCCGCCATCGCGGTGGCGCGCGAGCTGGACGTGTCCGACGACGCCATCCGCGCCGGCCTCGCCGGCTTCGGCGGGGTGAAGCGCCGCTTCACCACCACCGGCGTCGCCCACGGCGTGCGCATCATCGACGACTACGGCCACCATCCGGTGGAGATCGCCGCCGTGCTCAAGGCCGCCCGCCAGGTCGCCGAGGGGCGCGTCATCGCCGTGGTCCAGCCGCACCGCTACACCCGCCTGCGCGACCTGATGGAGGAGTTCTCGACCTGTTTCTCCGACGCCGACGCCGTCTGGGTGGCCGACGTCTACGCCGCCGGCGAGTCGCCGATCGACGGCATCCACAAGGAGGCCCTGGTCGAGGGCGTCCGCCGCTTCGGCCACCGCTCGGTGCAGGCGCTGGACAGCGCCGAGGCCCTGCCGGCCGTGATCCGCGCCGAGGCGAAGCCGGGCGACCTCGTCGTCTGCCTCGGCGCCGGCGACATCACCCAGTGGGCCTACGCCCTGCCGGGCCAGCTGGAGGCGCTGGGGTGAGCGAGAGCGCGGACCGCTACCGCCCGCCGTACTGGCGAATGATCGAGCCTTGGTGGGAGCGGATAAGCATCTATGACGGCGCGGACCGCTTCCTGCGAGAGTTCGCCTCCGCGCCGCAGCCAGTCGGGCATCTGTTCGCGGCCCACTGGCTTCAGAGCGAAGTGATAAATGGCGGCTTCGACCAGTTCTTCGCCAACTCCACCGGCGTGCTCGCTCCTGAAGCGGAGCTCGGTTTCAAGGCCATCGGCATGCCGGATGCGGCCTCCGTCATCGCCGAGCAGATGGCGTGGTTTGGGCCTGCTTATCCCCGCGAGCGGGAAGACCGGGAGCGGAAGCTTGAGAAGGGGTCAGGTCTGTTGAGCCGCTTGTTGGCCGCACGTGGCGCTCGGACCCCGCGTGGCGACGAGGAGTTCTGGACCTTGCTCAAGTACGAGAACGGAGGGTTCCCTGCGGCGGCAGACCGATATGCTTTGGAGAACGACCCTGGCCTGGCCTGACCTTCTGCCCGAAGTCCGCGGCAAGCTGCTCCGCGACGAGCCGCTCGGCCCCTACACCTGGTTTCGCGTCGGCGGGGCGGCGGACGCCCTGTTCATCCCGGCGGACGCCGACGATCTGGCCGCCTTCCTCAAGGCGCTGGACCCGGCCGTGCCGGTGACGGTGCTGGGCGTCGGCTCCAACGTCATCGTCCGCGACGGCGGGGTGGAGGGGGTGGTCATCCGTCTCGCAGGCCGCCCTTGGGCGCAGGTGTCCGCCGAGCGCGACACGATCACCGCCGGGGCCGGAGCGCTGGATTCGATGGTGGCCAAGGCGAGCGCGAAGGCGGGGATCGCCGGGCTGGAGTTCTACGCCGGCATCCCGGGCACCATCGGCGGCGCCCTGGCCATGAACGCCGGCTGCTACGGCTCCGAGACGAAGGACGTGCTGGTCTCCGCCTGGGGCCTGAACCGGGCGGGGGAGCGCGTCGACTACAGCCTCGCCGACTTCGGCTACACCTACCGCCATTCCCAGGCCCCGGCCGACATCATCTGGATCGAGGCGACCTACCGCGGAACGCCGGACGATCCGGCCGCGGTGCAGGCCCGCATCGACGAGATCACCGCGCGGCGCGAGCAGACCCAGCCGATCCGCGAGAAGACGGGCGGCTCGACCTTCAAGAACCCCGCGGGTCATTCGTCGT
>JAEZIH010000036.1 GCA_023416055.1 Pseudomonadota bacterium
TGCGCGCATGGCAGGGCCGGCTGATGGGCATCATCATGCGGCCGGCCATGGGCGCGGCCTGGGCCTTCGGCCTGTGGCTGCTGTGGTTGCGCAGCGGTTCCGGGGCGGACTGGAGCTTCGTCCACCAGCCGTGGATGATCGCCAAACTGTCAGGAGTGATCGCCCTCAGCGCCTGGCACGGGTTCCTGGCCGGGGAAGGGAAGCGCATCGTGGCCGGGACCTCGACCCGAACAGGGCGGTTCTGGCGCATGGCCAATGAGATTCCCTTCCTCATCGCCATTGTCATGGTCCTGTCCGTGACCACGGAATGGACTTTCGGCTGAACCCCGACGCTTGACCTCGTCGGCCTGGCGTGGTTTCGCTGATCCCGAACCGATCCTGGCCGAGGCCTTCGCCTTCCGGACGGTCCCTCTCTCACAGCGACGCCCGCCGGATCGACCCTGCGGGAGCCACGCCGCCCTCCCTGCCGGCCCCCGGGCCAACATCGTCAGCCGCACAGACCCGCGACCCGCGGGCGCTGGCCTACGCCTGAAGAAGATTCATGACCGACGTCCGCGACACCGACCCGACCGCGCCCGAGACCGAGACCGAGACCGAGACCCCGGAAACCGAACAGCCTGCCGCGGACGCTGCCGGCGAGCAGGCGATCGTCGACCAGGAGGCCGATGAGGATGAGGACGACGGCGAACCGATCGTCCCCAATGGCCGCATCACCCTCGCCGAGCTGAACGAGAAGACGCCAGCTGACCTGGTCGCCTTCGCCGAAGGGCTCGAGATCGAGAACGCCTCGAACCTGCGCAAGCAGGACCTGCTGTTCGCCATCCTCAAGGCCCTGGCTGACGAGGAGGTCGAGATCATCGCCGACGGGGTTCTGGAGATCCTGCCCGACGGCTTCGGCTTCCTGCGCAGCCCCGACGCCAACTACCTGCCGGGGCCTGATGACATCTATGTCTCGCCCTCGCAGATCCGCCGCTTCGGCCTGCGCTCAGGCGACACCATCCACGGCGCCGTGCGCGGCCCGCGCGAGGGCGAGCGCTACTTCGCCCTGCTCAAGGTCGACACGATCAACCTGGAAGACCCCGAGACGGTCAAGACCAAGGTCCTGTTCGACAACCTGACCCCGCTCTACCCGGAAGAGCGGCTGCACATGGAGATCCAGGACCCGACGCTGAAGGACCGCTCGGGCCGGGTCATCGACATCGTCGCCCCCCTCGGGAAGGGCCAGCGCTGCCTGATCGTCGCCCCGCCGCGGGTCGGCAAGACGGTGATGCTGCAGAACATCGCCAAGTCGATCGAGAAGAACCACCCCGAGGTCTTCCTCATCGTCCTGCTCATCGATGAGCGGCCCGAGGAAGTGACCGATATGCAGCGTACCGTGAAGGGCGAGGTCATCGCCTCGACCTTCGACGAGCCGGCCACCCGCCACGTCGCCGTGGCCGAAATGGTCATCGAAAAGGCCAAGCGCCTGGTCGAGCACAAGAAGGACGTGGTCATCCTGCTCGACTCGATCACCCGCCTCGGCCGCGCCTACAACACCGTCGTTCCGAGCTCCGGCAAGGTGCTGACCGGCGGCGTCGACGCCAACGCCCTGCAGCGCCCCAAGCGCTTCTTCGGCGCCGCGCGTAACGTGGAGCAGGGCGGTTCTCTGACCATCATCGCCACCGCCCTAATCGACACCGGCTCGCGCATGGACGAGGTGATCTTCGAAGAGTTCAAGGGCACCGGCAACTCGGAGATCGTGCTGGACCGAAAGGTCGCCGACAAGCGCATCTTCCCGGCCATTGACGTGCTCAAGTCGGGCACGCGCAAAGAAGACCTCATCACGCCCAAGGAGCAGCTGGCCAAGACCTACGTCCTGCGCCGGATACTCAACCCGATGGGTCCGCAGGACGCCATCGAGTTCCTCCTCGACAAGCTGCGGCAGTCCAAGAACAATGCCGACTTCTTCCAGTCGATGAACACCTGACGGCGGCTCGGCCGCTGTTTCACGTGAAACAGGAGCGGGTTGGTGAAGGTCAACGTCGAGATCGACTGCACCCCGGCGGAGGCGCGGGCCTTCCTCGGCCTGCCGGATGTGGCGCCGCTGAACGAGGCCATGGTCGCCGAGATGCAGAAGCGGATGGCCGAGAACGTCGCCGCCATGCAGCCCGACGAGCTGATCAAGACCTGGACCAGTTTCGGTCTCCAGGCGCAGGAGCAGTTCCGGAAGTTGATGGAAGCGGCGGTCAAGTGAAGCACCGTCTCCTCCCCGCTGCGCGGGGAGGGGGACCATCCGAAGGATGGCGGAGGGGCGTCGCCCTCCCGCTTCCGGCTGGACCCCTCCACCGCTTCGCGGTCCCCCTCCCCATTTCATGGGGAGGAGACGTGCGGCCATGACCGACACCATCTTCGCCCTCGCCACCCCGCCGGGCCGGGGGGCCATCGCGATCCTACGTCTCAGCGGACCGGGCACGGAGGCGGCGCTGGCCGCCCTCGGAGCGCCGAACCTCAAGCCGCGCTACGCCAGCCTTCGTACCCTGGTCCATGGTGGCGAACGCCTGGACGAGGCCCTCGTTCTGCGCTTTCCAGGTCCGCACTCCTACACCGGCGAGGACAGCGCGGAGCTTCATCTCCATGGCGGCCGGGCGGTGGTGGAGGCCGTCAGCCAGGCCCTGATCGCCCTCGGCCTGCGCCCCGCCGATCCCGGCGAATTCACCCGCCGGGCCTTCGAGAACGGCCGCATGGACCTCGCCCAGGCCGAGGCGGTGGCCGACCTGATCGACGCCGAAACCGCCGCCCAGGCCGCCCAAGCCCTGGGCCAGCTGGACGGGCGACTGAGCGAAACCTACGCCGGCTTCCGCCGCGACCTGCTGAAAGCCCTGTCGCTGGTGGAGGCCGAGATCGACTTCCCCGACGAGGAGGTGCCTGACAACCTGGCCCGCACCGCCGGCCCGGTGCTCGACAAGCTGATCACCGACCTTAAAGCCGCCCTGGCCGAGGCTCGTCGCGGGGAGCGGGTCCGCGAGGGCTACCGGATCGTGCTGATCGGGGAGACAAACGCCGGCAAGTCCTCCCTGTTCAACGCCTTGGTCGCCCGCGAGGCGGCCATCGTTACACCCATCGCCGGGACGACCCGCGATGTCCTGGATGCGGACCTCGTCATCGGCGGCTACGCCGTTACCCTGTCCGACACGGCCGGCCTGCGCGACAGCGAGGACCCGGTGGAGGCCGAGGGGGTGCGCCGCGCCCGCGCCCGTGCCGAGCAGGCGGAGCTGCGCCTCTGGGTTCGCGCACCCGGGGACCCCGAGGGCGTGGCGGCGGAGTATGTCCGTCCGGGCGATCTCACCGTCTTCACCAAGGCGGATCTCGACCCTCCGGCCTTGCCAACCGACGGAGCGCTGGTGGTCAGCACCGCGACGGGGGAGGGGCTCTCGGCTCTGCACGAGTGGATCGTGGAGCGGCTGGGGCGGGATCTCTCCGGCGCCGACTTCCCTGCGGTCACGCGAGAGAGACATCGGCGGCGCCTTGAGGAGGCCTTGGCGGCCGTTGAGGCCGGGCGCCAAGCGCTCGACGTCGCCCCTGAAATGGCCGGCGATGATCTCCGCCGCGCGGCGGAGGCCCTCGCCCGCGTGACCGGGGCCATAGGGGTGGAAGACATACTGGGCGAGGTCTTCTCGAATTTCTGCATTGGTAAGTAGCGCCACGTTTCACGTGAAACATACGCGGCCGTCACGGTGGCGAAAACGGCGGTAATCGACTATGTCCCGGCTCATGCAATCCTTCGACGTCATCGTCATCGGCGGCGGTCACGCCGGCTGTGAGGCCGCGGCGGCCGCTGCGCGCGCGGGCGCGCGGACCGTGCTCCTGACCCAGAAGCTTGAGACGATCGGCGAGATGTCCTGCAACCCGGCCATCGGCGGCCTGGGCAAGGGGCATCTGGTTCGCGAGATCGATGCGCTTGATGGCGTCATGGGCCGGCTGGCCGATGTCTCGGGCATCCAGTTCCGCCTGCTGAACCGTTCAAAGGGCGCAGCGGTGCAAGGGCCGCGCAGCCAGATCGACCGACGGCTCTATCGCGAGGCGATGCAGGCCGAACTCGCCGCCACGCCGAACCTGACCTTGATGGCCGGCACGGCCGAGCGACTCGTCCTGGGGGGCGACCGGGTGGAGGGCGTGGTGACTGGCGACGGAGAGGAACTCCGCGCCGCCGCCGTAGTGCTGACCACGGGCACCTTCCTCAACGGCGTCATTCACAAGGGGGACGAACGCATTCCCGCCGGCCGCCATGGGGAGGCGCCCTCGACTGGTCTGGCCGCCGACCTCTATGGCGCGGGCCTCGCCATGGGTCGGCTGAAGACCGGCACTCCGGCGCGTCTCGACGGCCGCACCATCGCCTGGGACCGGCTGGAGATGCAGCAGGCCGATGCGGAGCCTGTGCCCTTCAGCTTCCTGACCGACGGCATCAACGTGCCGCAGATCGCCTGCGGCGTGACCCACACGACGGAAGAGACGCACCGGATCATCGCCGAGAACCTCGGTGAAAGCGCTGTCTACGGCGGCCATCTGTCTGGACGTGGTCCGCGTTACTGCCCCTCGATCGAGGACAAGGTGGTGCGCTTCGCCGACAAGACCTCGCACCAGATCTTCCTCGAGCCCGAAGGGCTGGACGACCCGACCGTCTATCCGAACGGCATCTCGACCTCGGTCTCCGACGCCACCCAGTTGGCCTTCCTGAGAACCATCCCGGGGCTGGAGAAGGTCCAGGTGTTCCGCTT
The DNA here is from genome assembly GCA_023416055.1 of Pseudomonadota bacterium. GTDB lineage: Bacteria > Pseudomonadota > Alphaproteobacteria > Caulobacterales > Caulobacteraceae > Brevundimonas. The sequence continues at coordinate 4,755 of JAEZIH010000036.1, forward strand.
CGGCTACGCGATCGAATACGACTACGTCGACCCGCGCGAGCTGACCCCGGCCCTGGAGGTCAAGAAGCGTCCGGGCCTGTTCCTCGCCGGCCAGATCAACGGCACAACGGGCTACGAGGAGGCGGGAGCGCAGGGCCTCATCGCCGGGCTGAACGCCGCACGGGCGGCCGCCGGCTCCGAACCAATCGTTCTCCGTCGCGACCAGGCCTATATCGGCGTGATGATCGACGATCTGGTGACGCGCGGAGTGACCGAGCCCTACCGCATGTTCACCAGCCGCGCCGAGTACCGGCTCACGCTGCGCGCCGACAATGCCGACCTGCGCCTGACGCCGATCGGCATCGAGGCGGGTGTCGTTGCGACGGAGCGCCGGCGGGCCTTCGAGGCCAAGGCGTCCGCCCTTGCTGAGGCTGCAGCTCTGGTCCGCGAGGTGACCTATACCCCGAAGGAGGCGGCGGCCCTCGGGATCCCTGTCAACGCCGACGGCCAGCGCCGCTCGATTCGGGATCTGCTGGCCTTCCCGGGAGTCGACCTGACCACATTCGAGGCGGCCCACCCCCAGATCGCGGACTGGCCGCGACAGGTGCGCGAGCAGATCGAGATCGACGCGAGCTACGCTGGCTACCTGGACCGGCAAGCCGCCGATGCCGAGGCGTTGCGCCGTGAAGAGACGCTCGCCCTGCCGGTCGAACTGGACTACGCCGCCATCGGCAGCCTCTCCAACGAGGTCCGCGAAAAACTGATTCTGGTGCGTCCACGGACCCTCGGCCAGGCCCGCCGCATCGAGGGCATGACTCCAGGCGCCCTGACAGCCCTGCTGTCACACGTGAAGAAGGCGAAGGCGGCCGCAGCGTGACCCCCGCCGAGTTCCAGGGCCTCACCGGCGCATCCGACGCCCAGATGGCCGACCTCGCGACCTTCGCCGAGCGTCTGGGTGAAGCCAATGCCGTCATGAACCTCGTCGGCCCGGACACCATTCCGGATGTCTGGAACCGGCACTACTGGGATTCGGCCCAGCTGCTGGCGCAAGCGCCTGACGCCGTGACCTGGGCCGATCTCGGAGCCGGGGCCGGCTTCCCCGGCGTGGTTCTGGCGATTCTCCTGAAGGGGAGGGCCGGGGCTCACGTGTGGCTGATCGACAGCCTCAGAAAGCGCTGCCGTTTCCTTAACGCGGTCGTCAGCGAACTGACGCTTCCCGCGACGGTGATCAACGGCCGTGCGGAGGCCCAGGCCCTGAAGGTCGACGTGGTCACCGCCCGCGCTGTGGCTCCGATGGAAAAGCTGCTCGGCTATGCACAACCTTATCTACAGCGAGGCGCCCGTGGGCTGTTCCTGAAGGGTGAAAAGGCCGAGCTGGAGGTGGCGGAGGCCCGCCGGGTCTGGCAATTTGAGCCCGAACTCTCCGTCTCGCGCAGCGATCCGCGCGGCCGCATCGTTTCCGTCCGGAGCCTCCGCCGTGTCCCAAGCCGGTAAGACTCGTGTCCTCGCCGTCTCCAACCAGAAGGGCGGGGTGGGCAAGACGACGACGGCGATCAACCTCGGTACCGCCCTGGCGGCGATCGGCGAGAAGGTTCTGATCGTGGACATGGACCCGCAGGGCAATGCCTCCACGGGGCTCGGTGTTCCACGTGAAACACGACGGGTCACTATCTACGACGTGGTGGTTGACGGCCGCTCGGTCGACGACGCCGCCGTCCAGACCGCGGTCCCCGGCCTCTGGATCATTCCGGCGGACGCCGACATGTCGGGCGTGGAGATAGAGCTCAGCCAGGCGGATCGTCGCTCCTATCGGCTGCGCGACGCGCTCGCCGCCCAAGGACGCGAGGGTCAGACCCGGTATGACTACGTCCTCATCGATTGCCCGCCTTCGCTCAACCTTCTGACCCTCAACGCCATGGCCGCCGCCGACGCCGTGCTGGTGCCGCTCCAGTGCGAGTTCTTTGCGCTGGAGGGCCTGACCCAGTTGATGAAGACCATCGACATGGTCCGCCAGAGCCTCAATCCGACGTTGGAGATCCAGGGCCTGGTCCTGACCATGTACGATCGCCGCAACGCCCTTTCGGGGCAGGTGGCGGCCGACGTGCGGGCCCATTTCGGCGACAAGGTCTATGAATCGGTGATCCCGCGGAACGTGCGGGTTTCGGAGGCGCCGTCCTTCGGCAAGCCGGCCCTGATTTACGACCTCAAATGCGCCGGCAGCCAGGCCTATCTGCGGCTCGCCAGAGAAGTCGTGGCGCGCGAGAAGTCGCGCCGGCTCCAAGCCGCGTGATGCAAACTTTTACTACGGGATCAGTGACTTGAGCGACCGTCAACGTGGACTCGGCCGGGGCCTCTCGGCGCTTTTGGGCGAACAGGCGACCGAAACGGCGGCGGTCGACGGATCGGCCCTGCCCGAAGGCGTCCGCATGGCCCCGATCGAGGCGCTGAAGCCCAATCCCGACCAGCCGCGAAAGGTCTTCGGCCCGGCCGAACTGGCCGAACTGGCCGAGTCGATCCGCGACAAGGGCGTGCTGCAGCCCATCCTCGTCCGCCCGCATCCCAAGGAAGACGGCGCCTGGCAGATCATCGCAGGCGAGCGCCGCTGGCGGGCGGCCCAGCAGGCCCGGCTGACCCAGGTGCCCGTGCTCGTGCGCGAGATGGACGACGTGGCGGTCTACGAGGTCGCAATCATCGAGAACGTCCAGCGCGCCGACCTCAGCCCGCTGGAGGAGGCCGAGGCCTACCGGATGCTGATGGAGCGCTTCGGGCGCACCCAGGACGCGGTCGCCGGCGTGGTCGGCAAGAGCCGAAGCCACGTGGCCAACACCCTGCGCCTGCTGCAACTGCCCGAAGAGGTGCTAGAGTACGTGCGGGGCGGCCAGTTGAGCGCCGGACATGCCCGGGCCCTGGTCAACGTCCCCGGGGCCGCCGAACTGGCGCGCCAGATCGTCGACGAGGGGCTGAACGTCCGTCAGGCCGAGGCGCTCGCCCGCCGCGCCGCCGAAGGACCGAAGGCGGCCCGCTCGAAGGCGAAACCGGGTGCCGCGGCCGGGGAGGGCGGCGCCGACATCGCGGCCCTCGAGCAGGACCTCACCGACGCCCTCGGTCTGCCGGTCCAGCTGGTCGACCGCGGCGGCAAGGGCGAGTTGACCCTGCGCTATGGCACCCTCGAACAGCTCGACGACCTCTGCCGCCGGTTGATGCGGGGCTGAGGTGAAGCCGCCGACGGAAACGGTCATCGACCTCTCCAGCCGGCGGGCCCGAGATTGCGATAACGACCGGGACAAGAGCCTGTTCGAGCGCCCTTGGCTGGACGCCTTCCTGGCCCATATCGCCGAAGGCGGGGAGGTGCTGGACATCGGCTGCGGCTCCGGAGAGCCGATCGCACGCTGCCTGATCGGGCGGGGGCGGCGCGTCACCGGCATCGATGCGTCTCCGGCGCTGATCGACCTGTGCCGCCGACGCTTTCCCGACCATAAGTGGCTCGTGGGCGACCTCCGCCGGCTCGACCTGGGCCGGGGCTTCAACAGCGTCATCGCCTGGCACAACCTGATCCATATCGAACCGGCCGTGCAGGCGCAGGTGATCGAACTGGCCGCCCGCCACCTCCGGCCGGGCGGCGTCCTGCTGTTCACCAGCGGCTCGGAGCGCGGCGAGACCGTCGGCCGATGGCGGGACGAGCCGCTGTACCACGGAAGCCTCTCGACCGCGGAGCACCTCGCTGCGCTGGAAATGTCCGGCTTCGACGTGCTTCGCCACGCTGAGTCTGATCCAGCCTGCGGCGGCGCCACGGTCTGGCTCGCGCGGCGCAGCGATGGCAAGGTGCCGGGATGACAGACAAGCCCGCCAATCCCACCGCCGAAGCGATGAAGAAGGCGCTCGCCGCCAAGCGCGCCGGCAAGGCCGAAGCGCAGACCGGCGGCTTCAAGCCCGCGCAGCATGGCGAGAAGGGAGTAGCCCACCAGAACTCCGCTTTGAACAAGCCAGCCTTCCGGCGCGCCTCGAAACGCGGCTAGAGCCCCAGGCGGCGCGCCCGGGCCGAGATCTCCAGCAGCAGGCGCTCGGCGATCAGCTGGTCGGGCGATCCGGTCGTCTTGGTGGCGATGTCCGCCGCATTGACGCTGTCCAGCACCCGGTCGAGATCCTCCAGCCGCCAGCTGCGCGCCTGACGCAGCATCTCGGCTTCCTGCTTCCAGAACACGCCGGCGGCCTTGGCCGCCTCCTTGGCCCCGGCGCCGTTGGACTGCAGCACGTTGATGCGCCGCAGCTTGCCGAGGTGGATTGAGGCCTGGCGCACGGCCATGACCGGCGACTCGCCCTCGGCCAGGGCGCGGCGCAGACCCGCCTGGGCAGGGCCGGGCCGGCCGCCGAAGGCCTGCAGGGCGGCGTCCTGCAACGAGGCGTCGGGCTCGACGCCCAGATGCTGCTCCAGTTCGGCCACGTCGATGGTCCGGCTGCTGCCAGGGCCGATGTAGAGGATCAGCCGCTCGATCTCCTGCCGCATCAGGCCGCG
>JAEZIH010000122.1 GCA_023416055.1 Pseudomonadota bacterium
GGGGGCGGGGCCCCCCTCCCCCCCCCCGGCGCCTGGGGGGGCCGTCCGAGCCCGGCCGCCCCAAGCCTCGGCTCTCACCAGATGCTCGGCGCCGCGGCCTCCGGGTATCGCTCCAGGGCGGCGGCCCAGGCTTCAGGTTCGCCCTTCAGGCGGGAGTCCAAAAAGGCCGCCACCAGATCGCCTGTCAGGGCGTGAGCCCTGTCTCCGCCGATTTCACCGAAGCGTGACCTGCGCAGGTCGGGTGGAATCCCGGCTTGCAGGAGGGCGGCGTCGGTGAAGTCGAAATGCTTCATCGTCGCCACCTGAAGGGCCTCATCGTTGTCGCTTCCGACCGAAAGGCCGCGCCAGACATCCGCCCGGCGGTTGCGGGAGCGCTCGGCCTCGCCGGCGGTCTGCCCAAGGACGTAGAGGATGGACGCCTCAGGGGGCGCGGCGCTTCCGGGCGGCAGATCGCCATCCAGATTGACGGCCACCGCGCCGGGCGCGCGCGAAAGGGCCAGGACGCCCGCCGCGCCGCCCAGCGAATGACCGACGAAGGCGACCCGCGTCGCGTCGACTTCCGCGAAAAGCGGGCTTCCGTCGGCGCGCACCCGCGCGAGCGCCGCCAGAGTTTCCTCAGCCGCCGCCGCATACCTTTCCTGGGAAGCGCCGGGCGATTGGCGCGGGTTCAGGGCGAGGACCGCATACCCCCGGCTGGCGAGGTCCTCGATGAGGAGCCGATAGTCGTCCGATCCCGTGTTGGCGCCGGGCTGGAAGATCACCAGCGGAAAGGGCCCGGGCAACGACGGGGCGTCCCGGCGGGCGGCGGTCATGGCGCGGTCCAGCGCGGTCGCGACGGCGGGGCCGAAGCGACGCTCCAGCATCCTGCTTCGCTCTGGTGTCAACGAGGGCGCCGGCGCCGCCCCGCCGTCGCCGGCAGGGTAGTAGAGCCGGCCGTCCGCCGCGCCCGCAACCCCGACCGCATAGGGCCCGCGGGGCTTCACGGCCTCGATGGGGGCGACGTCCGCCGGCGCGGCGACATCCTGGGCCGCCGTGCACCCGAAGCAGGCGAGGGCGGCGAGGGTCAGAACGGGGTGTGAGGGCATCCCGCAAGCACGCCGTCGGTCGCCGGGACGTCAAGTCCCGGGCGCCCCGAACGGGGAGCGTTCGTCGATCCTTCGTCGCGTGGCGGCGCCGTTGTCGCATCGTGCGCGCCCGAACCGGCGAGCCGGCGCATGTCTGGTCGAAACCAAGGAGGTTCACGATGAGATTGAAAACCCTCGCGGGTGTCGGGCTGGGCTGTTGCCTTCTGGCCGGCGGCGCCACGGCCCAGAGTTTCCTGGAACGCGCGGTGAAACGGACCGCCGAGGCCGTGGAAGCGGCCGTCGTGCGGGCGCCTGACAGCCCGGCGGGCGAGGTTGCGCAGGAAGGCCTCGCCGCGTCTCCAGCCGATCGCACGCAGCCGCGAGAGCGGGGCCGCGGTCGTGGCCGCAACCGCGCCGACGACGCACCGGAAGCCCAGGGCCTGCAGGGGCTTCCGGAGGATGAACGCTTCCGCGCCTGCGAGGCGCGATATCCGATGAACGGCCTTTCCGGAGACGCCTTCATCCAACGGTCCACCCAATTCAGCGCCTGCATGGGGCCGACCTGGGGGGACGGCGGATGAACAACCGGACCTGCTGCGCAGAATGCGCACTGACGCCGCGGACGCCCATACGCGGGTCCGGCCGCCTCACAGGCCGGGCGCGCCTCGCCGTGCCGGCCCTGCAATCGCGAGGGGGCAAGGCATGACGGGCGTAGTACTTGTCGGCCTGTGGGCCCTCGCGCTCGCGGCCGGCCAAGCGACGGGCGCCTCGGGGGAGGTCGCACAGGCGGCTCCGGCCGCTGGCGACCCTGCCGCCCCGTCCCGTGTGGGGGAGGTCATCACCGCCGAGCATGACTTCGCCGCTGACGCCGCCGCGCTTGGCATTAACGGCAGCTTCAACCGGTGGGCGGCGCCGGGCGCCATCGTGATCGGCTCGACCGGCGTGCTGCCTGTGCCGGTCGCCTATCCGCCGGACGTTCCCAAGCCTGAAGACGAGCCTTCGCTGGTCTGGTGGCCCAATTTCGCGGGCGTCGCACTGTCGGGGGACCTGGGCTTCACCACCGGGGGCGTGGAGGTCGGCGGGCGCCGGGCCGGCCACTACTTCACCATCTGGAGCCGGCAGGCTGACGGGTCGTGGAAATGGGTCTTCGATGGCGGGTCCGCGGCGAGCGCGGCCGATGTACCGGGGCCGGACACCCAGCCTGTGATCCTGCAAACGTCGAGCCGGGGATCCGCCTCGCCCGGTGAGGCCATGGCCGAGGTCGACCGGGCCGAGCAGCAGCTCGCCGCCCGGGCCCGCACGGACCAGAAGGCGGCCCATCTGGATGTCCTGCTGCCCTCAGGCCGCCTGTATGTCGCGTCCCTGCCGCCGGCAACAGGCGAGGCCGGGTTCGGCGAGGCGCTCGATCACTGGCCGGACACCTTCGAGTTTTCCCCGGCGGAGGGCGGCGGCGCATCCTCGGCGGGCGACCTGGTGTGGACCTACGGTCGGTCGGGGGGCGGCGGCTACTACGTCTGCCTCTGGCAGCGTCAGGAGGCCGGCTGGGCACTGGCCTTCACACAAATGGTCCCAGGGCGCCGGCCCCCGGCGGCGGCGGTCGAAGGCTGAAACTGAAAGCCCCGCCGGGCCCTCCGGCGGGGCTTGCTTTTTGCGGGGCGGATCGCTGCGGCTCAGGCCACTTGGGCGGCCCGATGGGCTTCGGCGCTGGCCACCTCGCGTTCCGCCTGGGTGAAGCCGTAGGCCGGAACGATCGCGCCCGTCGGGTCGGAAACCCGGTCCCAGGCCTCGAGCAAACGCTCGCCGGCGTCGGCGCCGCCGCCGATGTAGGCGCCCGGCGTCAGGGTGACCTGGGCCTGGGCGAAGTGGCCGGCGCCAGCGCAGACGATGGTGCGGGTCGGGGCCTCGTCGATCACCAGGGGCAGCAGGGCGGGGCTGACCAGGGCCGGATCCAGCTGCGCAAGGCTGTCCTCCGCGAGCACGCCCTCGGTCATCCGGGTGGCTGCGGTCGGCGCCAGCGAGTTGACCCGGATGCCGTACTTCTCACCCTCTATGGCGAGCGTGTGCATCAGGCCGACCAGCGCCATCTTGGCCGCGCCGTAGTTGGCCTGGCCGAAATTGCCGTAGAGGCCGGACGAGGAGGTGGTCATGACGATGCGGCCGTAGGTCTGGCTGCGCATCACCTCCCACACCGCCTTGCAGCAGATGGCCGCCCCCATCAGGTGCACATCGACCACAAGGCGGAAATCGGCCAGGTCCATCTTGGCGAAGCTCTTGTCGCGCAGGATGCCGGCGTTGTTGATCAGGATGTCGATGCGGCCCCAGGTCTTCAGCGTACGCTCGACCATGCCTGCCACGGCGGCCTCGTCGGTCACCGAGGCGGCGACGCCGATGGCCTCGCCTCCCGCGCTGGCGATCTCGGCGGCGACGGCGTCGGCGGCGGCCTGGTCGACGTCGTTGACGACCACCCGCGCGCCCTGACGGGCGAGGAACAGCGCATGCTGACGGCCCAGTCCGCCGCCTGCGCCCGTGACAATGGCGACGCGCCCTTCGAGCCTCATGGGAATCCCCTTGCAGTGGTGGTGAAATCGCCGCCGGGCGTCAGCGCCGGGCGGGCTTGCAGATCTTCATGAAGCCCGCGGCCATGAAGCTGGCCATGCGGTCCTTCACCGCCCCGAAGTCGTCGGAGTCGCACAGGCCGCCGGACAGGCGGTTGATCCGGCCGGTGCGGGCCAAGGTTAGCATCAGGGCGCCGGTGACGAAGTGGTAGCCCCAGAAGATGTCTTCCTCGGCGCAGTCGGGGAGGGCCTTCTTGAGCAGATCGATCAGGCGCAGGACCACGGGGTCGAAGTGCAGGTCGAACAGCTCGGCGCCATAGGGCGTGTTGGACACCTGCGCGCCCAGGGCGCCGTAGTTCTTCCAGTTTTCGCCGCCCTGGCTGTAGAGGTCGAGGTCGGTGTCGAGGAAGGCGCGCAGGGCGCCCTCCACTGTCGGCTTGCCCCGGCTGGCGACCTCGTAGTCCTCCAGCGCCTTCATCCGCAGAGCGCTGGACACGTCGGCGCGCCGCGCGATCACGGCGTCGAACAGCTTCTTCTTGTCGGTGAAATAGTAGTTCAGCAGGGTGTGGTGCACGCCGACGCGCTGGGCCACGTCCTTCAGGGTGACGCCGTACAGGCCGTGGATCGAGAACAGATACTCGGCCGCGTCGAGGATCTGCTCCATCATGTCGGCGCGCTGCTCGACCTTGGTCCGCCGACGGCGCGGCGCCGCTTCGGCAGTCCCTTCGGAGACGGCCGGCACGGGACGTTCGGACCTCTTTTCAGCAACCGCCATAGTCAACTCGCAAACGCATCTTGTCGATCTTGCCGGTGGACGCCAGCGGCATCCGGTCCAGCCTGATGATCTCGTCAGGTATCCACCACGGGGCGACCCGGCCGCGCAACGGGGCCAGCAGGTCCTCGTCGCTGGCGGGACCCTCGCCGCTGGGCTGTACCACCAGAATCGGCCGCTCGCCCCACTTCGGGTCGGGACGGCCGATCACCGCAGCCAGGGAGACCGAAGGGTTCTCGTTGATCACCGCCTCGATCTCGGCCGGATTGATCCATTCTCCTCCGGACTTGATCAGGTCCTTGGACCGGCCGGTGATGACCAGAGAGCCGTCGGGGTCGAGCCGCGCGAGATCGCCGGTGGGAAACCAGCCGTCCGCGTCGGTGGCGCTCTCGTCCTGGCCGAAATAGCGCTCCACCACCGAGGCGCCGCGCACGCGCAGGTGACCCTCAACCCCCCGCTGCTCGGGCAGGGGGGCGCCTTCCGCGTCGGTCAGCAGCAGGTCCAGACCAAAGGCCGGACGTCCGCACAGATGGGCGGCGCGGCCGGGGTCGTCCGGTACGGCGCAGACACCGAGAGGGGAGAGTTCGGTCATCCCCCAACTGGTCTGGACGGTGACGCCGAGACGAGCCTCGATCCGCTCCATCAGCGCCGGGGACATCGGGGCGCCCCCAACGATGACCCGCTTCAGGCTGGGCGTGCCGCCGCCCTGGGCGTCGAGATATTCCACGAGGCCCAGCCAGACGGTGGCTACGCCGACGGCGAGGGTCACCTGCTCCGCCTCGATCAGCCGCGCCAGACTGGCGCCGTCCAGATGCCGCCCCGGCAACACCAGCTTGGCGCCCACCGCCGGCGCCGCGAAGGGCAGGCCCCAGGCGTTGGCGTGGAACATGGGAACCGCCGCCAGCACGCTGTCCGATCCGCTGATGGCCATGGCGTCGGTCTGCAGCTGCCGCAGGGTGTGAAGGGCGCTGGACCGGTGGGTGTAGGTCACCCCCTTCGGGGCCCCGGTGGTGCCCGAGGTGAAGCACAGGCCGCAGGGCGTGGTCTCGTCGAACCCGCCCCAGACGCCCGGCCGCGCCGCGGCCACCAACGGCTCGAGGGCCTCGGGAGACGAGGCTTCGGCCGGCAGGTCCACAACAAGGATCCGCTCCAGTCCGCGGGCGCGCTCGGCCACACGGCGGGCCAGCGGCGCCAGGTCCGCGCTCACGATCAGCAGCCGCGCCTCGGACTGGCCCAGCATGGCGGCCAGCTGGGTCTCGGTCAGGCGAGGGTTGAGCGTGTGGCACACGGCGCCCATGCCCATGATGGCGTACCAGGCCTCAACGTGGGCCTGGGTGTTCCAGGCGAGGGTGGCGACCCGGTCGCCCGGTCGCACGCCCAGTCCGCCGAGAGCGCCCGTGACCTTCAGACTGCGGTCGCGCAGGGCGGCGTAGCCGATGCGGTCGGTGCGGCCGTCCTCTCTCGCCGTCACCACTTCCCCGTCGGGTCTCCACTTGGCCGCATGGTCCAGGAACTTGTCGAGGGTCAGGGCGAACGCCTGCATTTCCCCGTCGATCATGGGCATGGCGGCGTCGCTGGAGGCACGGGAGGGGCGACGATGCCGACAGCCCAGCTCCACGGGCTTCCGCCGGCGGCCCTGCGGCGGCAGACCTCGGTCTCGCGCAGCTCGAACATGCCGGGCATCAGCCGGTCGCGGGGGGCAGGCTGATCCTCGAAGGCCATGTACGAGCCTGAGCGATCGTAGGCAGGCCATTCGGGCGCGTCCGGCGCCGAAGGGACGCCGGTGCGGGCGAAGCTGGCCCAGTAGGCCATCATGGTCCGGGAAAGCGCGTGCTCCTCCGGCGTATCAGGCATGGCCGGCCAACGCGGCGGCAGGCGGTCGAAGGCGCCGAAGACATATGGGATTTCGGCGGCGTGGAAGGCATGCAGCCCCGCCTCGTCGGCGGCCGGGTAGCCATGATCGAAGAAGTAGAGATAGGCCGGCTGACCCAGGCGGGTCTGCAGCCGCGCCATCCGCACCGCGGTCCAGCTGTAGAGGGCGTCGCGGGGCGCAGCCAGCACGCTCTCCTCGAGGTCGCTGGACGGATAGAGGGCCAGGAAGGCGTCGGCGAGATCGCCGTAGCGCTCGCGGATCGCGGCCTCATAGGCAGCGGCGTCCGCCGGAACCGGCGGGGCGAGGACGCGCAGGCTGCGGATTTCGCCCTGGTTGAAGCCGACCAGCAGGGGCACGGGCGCCTGGTCGCCGTCGTCGAAGCTCTGGACCGGCTGCCTTGTCAGCACCTGGCCGTCGATCGTGCCCCACGGGATATAGCCCAGGCCGGGCGTCGTCTCGGCCAGTTGCTGGGCGTCCATCGCCCTCATCTCGGCGAGGTTCTGCTTGCCCAGCTGAGCCTGCAGCCAGAGCCCGACCGCTTCGGCGGCAGGCTGGCCGTGCGGCGCGGCGCGCAGCTCGGGCATCGAGAGCATGTAGGCGCTCTGGGCGATGGCGCGATCGAACAGGCCGCGCGCCCTGGGCGAGGCCATCAGATACATGACGCTGAGCGCCCCGGCCGACTCGCCGGCGATGGTCACGTTGTCAGGGTCGCCGCCGAAGGCCGCGATGTTCTTCTCCACCCATTTCAGGGCGGCGATCTGGTCCAGCAGGGCGTAGTTCCCAGACACGCCCTGGCGGGACTCGGCGCTGAGCTCCGGATGGGCGAGGAAGCCGAGGGCGCCAAGCCGGTAGTTGATGGTGACCACCACCAGTCCGTGCTCGGCCGCCATGCGGGCGCCGTCGTACATCGCCTCGCTGCCGGAACCCGAGATCAGGGAGCCGCCGTGGATCCAGAAGAAGACCGGCGCGTCCGTGACGCCCTCGGGCGCCCAGATGTTCAGCGACAGGCAGTCCTCGCTCATCTCCGGAGACTCGGCGGGGGCGTAGATGCTGGTTCCGCGCGCGGTGGGCTGGGGGCAGGCGGGGCCGAAGCGGGTCGCGTCCCGCGTCTCGCGCCAGGCCGGAACCTCGGCGGGCGGCCGCCAGCGGCGCCAGCCCGTCGGGGGCAGGGCGTAGGGGATGCCCTTGAAGGCGGTGACGCCGTCGAGGGCCTGCCCCCTGACCGGGCCGGCCGGGGCCGTGACCACGGGGTCGGTCGCCGCAGCCGCCGGCTGGGCCGCGGCGAGGACCAGAAGCGCCGAGAGGGCGCAGGCGGTTGAGCGCATCATGCCGCGGCCCTCCTGGCCTGGGATTGCTGACGCAGCGCCCTGGCCAGCCAAAGGAAGAGGGCGATGGCCAGCAGGTAGAACGGGGTCAGGGTGTAGAAGGCCATCTGCAGCGAGGTTTCCGGATTGGTCCGGGCGAAGAAGTCGCTGGCGAAACCGAGGTAGGTCGGGCCGAAACCCAGGCCCACCATGTTCATCACCAGCAGCAGCAGGGCGCCGGCCAGTACGCGCTGGTCGGGGCGAACCTCTTCCTGGACCAGGGTCACCGCCGGCGAGAGATAGAAGTAGTTGAGACCCATGGGCAGCAGCAGGAAGGCGAGGGCCAGCGGCCAGCTGGGCGCCCAGATGAAGCCGATGAACAGCGGCACGGCGAGGGCCAGGCCGATGGCCGGGACGTAGCCGTAGGCGGATTTCCAGCGTCGCGCGAACAGGTCCACCAGCCGGCCGGAGACGAGCATGCCCGCGCTGGCGCCCACCAGAACCAGCAGGGCGTACCAGACGGCCACGTCCTCGAGGGTCATGCCCTTCTCGCGCATCAGGAAGAGCACCGCGAAGCCGAGCAGGGCGTAGGTGATGAACTGGGTGGCGGCGCAGGCCAGCGAGCAACGCAGCAGGACCGGATCGGTGAAGAACATCTTGCAGGTCGCCCAGAAGCCGGGCGTCGGCGTGGCGGGCGCCGGATCGGCGGCCGGAGCAGCGGCGTCAGCCGTCTCCACGTCCAGGCCGCCGCGGCGCGGCTCGCGCACGAAGAGCCAGATGATCGCCGCGGTCAGCACCCCGATGACCCCTACCCAGATGAAGGCCTGGCGCCAGGAATAGGTCGAGGCGATCGAGGCGCCGAAGGCGACGCCCAGCGCCATGCCGATCGGCGGACCCATGTTGAAGAGGCTGAGGGCCGTGCCGCGCGAACCCCGCGGGAAGTAGTCGGAGATGATGGCGTAGGACGGCGGCACCCCGCCGGCCTCGCCCACGCCGACGGCCATGCGGGCCAGCGCCAGCTGCGGATAGCTGGTGGCCATGCCGCAGGCTGCGGTGGCGGCGCTCCACAGGCCACAGGCAATGGCCAGCACCTTGGTCCGGTTGGTCCGGTCGGCTAGCCAGCCGACTGGGATGGCAAGGAAGCAGTAGAAGAGGGCGAAGAAGAACCCCGTCAGCAGGCCCAGCTGGCCGTCGGTTACGCCGATATCGTCCTGGATCGGCTTGGCGAGGATGCCCAGCAGCTGGCGGTCGAGGAAGTTCAGCACGTAGACGAAGCAGAGCACCGCCAGAACGAACCAGGCCCGGGC
>JAEZIH010000179.1 GCA_023416055.1 Pseudomonadota bacterium
GAGGCGTCGGTGGGGCGCCGCACCTCGCCGTACAGGCTGAACACCGGGATGCCGAGCCGGGCGTCGGTCTCGTCCGGGCTCTCCATCATATTGTCCTGCAGGTCGCCCCGCATGCCGTGCTGCGGCCCGAAGGCGGCCGTCAGCTGGATGTCCGGGTGCGCCGCCAGGGCGTCCAGCGAATGGGTCAGGTCGGCCGTCACCGACGCCGGATGCCCCAGCAGGGCCGCGCGCCGCCCGCGCAGCGCCCGCGAAAGCTCCGGCTCGGTCAGCAGGCGGTCGATGCCGAACTTCATGGCAGCTCCAGAACGAAGGAGTCGGGGTGGTGGAAGTCGGGCTTAGCCGACGGATGGGCCAGCGCCCAGTAGGAGAAGACGCCGTCGCGCTGCTCGATCACGCAGGACAGCCCCAGCCGGCGGGCGCCGTGCGGCAGCTCGATGCGCGCCTCCAGCGCCATCTGGTCAAAGGCCCCGTCAATGCCCAGCACCACAGCGGCCTCCTCGGCATGGCGCATCCCCGCGCGCGGGCCGTCGAAGCGGTAGGAGGCCCACCGCCCCGAAGGCGACAGGTTGTACTCCACATAGCCGTCGTCGGTGGCCACGAAGACCTCGTAACAGGTGTGCCGCCAGAGATCGTCGGCCCGCCCGGCCTCCGCCTCCTCCGGCCAGACGATCGCCGTTGGATCTCCGGCCATGGTGTACCGGAGCCAGAGCAACAGCCCGTCCCGCTTCAGCTGCACGTCGATCTCGTCGACGAACATGGAGGGCGTCTCGAGGTGCGGGATCAAGCGGGCCTGCATGATCCGTCGATAGCGCACGCCGGGACCGGGTCAATGCGCTTACGGGCAGACGCGTCGCCGTGCTACACGCCCCTTCCCTCCCCAGCCAAGCCTGATCCAATGACCGAGCCCGCCTTCAAGTCCGACTTCCTCCAGACCCTGCAGGCGCGCGGCTACATCCATCAGGTCACCCACCCGGCCGAGCTGGACGCCGCCGCGGCCTCCGGCGTGGTCACCGCCTACATCGGCTTCGACGCCACCGCGCCCTCGCTGCACGTCGGCAGCCTGATCCAGATCATGATGCTGCGCCGGCTGCAGCAGGGCGGACACAAGCCCGTCGTGCTGATGGGCGGCGGCACCACCAAGGTCGGCGATCCGACCGGCAAGGACGCCTCCCGTCCCCAGCTGACCGACGAGACCATCCAGTCGAACATCGCCTCGATCCGCACCGTGTTCGAGAAGTTCCTGACCTTCGGGGACGGCCCCACCGACGCCGTCCTGGTCGACAACGACGAGTGGCTGTCGACCTACGGCTACATCCAGTTCCTTCGCGAGTACGGCACGCACTTCACCGTCAACCGCATGCTGGCTTTCGACTCGGTCAAGCTGCGCCTCGAGCGCGAGCAGCCGATGACCTTCCTCGAGTTCAACTACATGCTGATGCAGTCGGTGGACTTTCTCGAGCTGAACCGCCGGCTGGGCGTCACCCTGCAGATGGGCGGCTCGGACCAGTGGGGGAACATCACCTCAGGCGTCGACCTGGTGCGCCGCGTCGACCAGAAGGCCGCCTTCGGCCTGACCACGCCCCTGCTCACCACCGCCTCGGGCGGCAAGATGGGCAAGACCGCCCAGGGCGCGGTGTGGCTGAACGCCGATCAGCTGAGCCCGTACGATTACTGGCAGTTCTGGCGCAACGTCGACGACGCCGACGTCGGCCGCTTCCTGCGCCTGTTCACCGACCTGCCGCTGGACGAGATCGCCCGGCTGGAGACGCTGGAAGGCGCCGGCATCAACGACGCCAAGAAGGCGCTGGCTGACGCCGCCACCACCATGCTGCACGGCCCGGAAGCGGCCTCCACCGCCCGCGCCGCGGCCGAAAGCGCTTTCGAGAAGGGCCAGCTGTCCGCCGACCTTCCGACGGTCGAACTGCCCCGCGACGAAGTCATCGGCGCCATGATCGCCGCCGTGGCGACAAAGGCCGGCCTGACCGCCTCCAACGGCGAGGCCCGCCGCCTGGCGCAGGGCGGCGGACTGCGCCTGAACGACCAGGCCGTCGCCGATGGCGTCCGCCTGCTGGAAGAGGCCGACCTGACCGGCGAAGGCGTGCTCAAGCTGGCCGCCGGCAAGAAGAAGATCGTCCTGGTGAGGCCCGTCTGATGACCGACATCGTGGAAGGCGCGAAGGCTCCTGCCTTCGACATGGACACCGCCGGCGGCGGCCGCGTCTCGTCCGCCGCGCTGAGCGGCAAGCCGTATGTCCTCTACTTCTACCCCAAGGCCGACACCCCCGGCTGCACCATCGAGGGTCAGGACTTCTCGGCCCTGATCGTTCAGTTCGAGGCCGCCGGCGCGACGGTCATCGGCGTCTCGCGCGACCCGGTGAAGAAGCTGGACCGCTTCCGCGACAAGCATGACCTCAAGGTCGTCCTCGCTTCGGACGAGGCCGGCGAGGTCACCGAGGCCTGGGGCGTCTGGGGCGAGAAGAAGCTCTACGGCCGCGTCTACATGGGCGTGGAACGCGCCACATTCCTGGTCGATGGCGAGGGCGTCGTCCGCCGCGCGTGGCGCAAGGTTTCGGTGAAGGGCCACGCTGGCGAAGTCCTCGCGGCGCTCCAGAGCCTCTGAAGCCGCGCGAATCTGTCTTCGGACACCCATCGGACGTTGTGGACCAGATTCGCCGTTACGCCTGACAGGCGAATATTCGCGCCGAATACCTGCGAAGTTCGCGCGAACGCTCTTCAGGATGGTTAACAAACCCTGAACAGACTTGTCCCCGCCCGCTCCCGTGGCGCATAACCCTTCGTCGTGCGTGGGGGCGTAGCGTTATGACCGGGCAGACGAAAGGCGAGACGTCACTGATTGGTCGGTGGTTTCCGACCCGTTATGTCTATCTCAGGGACGGTGACGAGGTCCGGGCATGGGCCCTCACCCCGGGCCGGCAGGCGGTCGGCGCCGCGGTCGGCGCCCTCCTCGGCGTCTGGTTCCTGATCGCCTCGGGCGGCTTCGCCCTCGACCTGGTCATGCACAGCCGGACCGACGCGGCGATCGCCCGCGCCCGCGCCGCCTCCGAACGCCTCAACGCCGACCTCCAGGCCCGCCTCGACAGCGCCGTCGTCCGCATGTCCGCCACCAACGGCTCGCTCGAGGACATGGCCGGGATGGTCGAGCGCCGCCACGCCGCCCTGACCCAGGTCATGGGGATGTTCCGCGGCGTCGACGGCGCCGAGACCGCCCTTGCCCCGGCCCCCTCTCTCGACCCCGCCAGCAACACTCCGATCCAGCGCATGCTGGCGGTGCGGATGGACCAGGAGCGGCTGATCGACCGCGCCGAGACGGTGGCCCAGACCCGCGCCGAGCGCCTGCGCCTCGCCTTCCGCCTCGCCGGCCTGAACCCTTCGGCCTACGCCCCGCAGGGCGCCGCCGGCCTGGGCGGTCCCCTGGTCGAGGCCCGTGACCCCCGCGCCCTGGCCGCCATCCTCGACGTCGACGAGGCCTTCGCGGTGCGCATTCGCCACGCCGCCAACAACCTCGCGGAGATGCGCAGCCTCGCCGACGCAGCCGAGTCCATGCCGTTCCACCGGCCCACCGAGGCCCGCACCACCTCCGGTTTCGGGGTCCGCTTCGACCCGTTCAACAGCCGCCCCGCCCTGCACCAGGGCCAGGACTTCGCGGCCCCCCTGAACACTCCGGTCCGCGCCACCGCTCCGGGCGTCGTCTCCTTCGTCGGCGTCCGTTCAGGGTATGGCAACACCGTCGAGATAGACCATGGCCGCGGTTTCAAGACGCGCTTCGCCCATCTGAATTCCATGGCCGTCAGCCCCGGCCAGCGCGGCGCGCTGGGCCAACGCATCGGGGCCATGGGGACGACCGGACGCTCCACTGGCGTTCACCTGCACTACGAGGTGTGGATGAACGGCCGCCCGCAAAACCCAGCCCGCTTCCTGAGAGCCGGAGACCAACTTGTTCAACAGGACTAAATCCCCCGCCCCGCAGCCCCGCTCCGAAACGGGCTCCGCCATCCCGCCGCTGCCGGACCTGCCGACGCCCGGCGCTCCCGCTCCGTCGACCCCGGCCCGCCCGGCCACGCCGGCCGTGTCGCAGCGCGGCCTGTCGACCCTGTCGGCCGA
>JAEZIH010000061.1 GCA_023416055.1 Pseudomonadota bacterium
CACCGGCCAGGCCGTGCGCGACACGAAGGAGACCCGCATCGTCTGCGCCGTCGATCTCGACAGCCCCGGCCCAGTCGCGATCGCCACCGGCGTCGGCTTCTTCGATCACATGCTTGAGCAGGTCGCCTCCCACGGCGGCTTCTCGCTGCGCCTGTCGTGCGAGGGCGACCTGCACACCGACCCGCACCACACCATCGAGGACAGCGCCATCGCCCTCGGCCAGGCCCTGAAGCAGGCGCTCGGCGAGCGCCGCGGCATCGCCCGCTACGGCTTCGTCCTGCCCATGGACGAGGCCCGCGCCAGCGTGTCCATCGACCTGTCCGGCCGCCCTTACCCGGTGTTCGAGGGCGAGTTCCGCACGCCCCTGCTCGGCGACTACCGCACGGACCTGACGGCCCACGTGTTCCGCTCGCTCGCCGAGCACCTCGGGGCCGCCATCCACGTTTCCGTCACCGGCGAGGACGACCACCACAAGACCGAGGCCGTCTACAAGGCCTTCGGCCGCGCCCTGCGCCAGGCCATCCGCATCGAGGGCGACGCCGTGCCGAGCACCAAGGGGGTGCTGTGAGCACCGCCACCCTCCTCTCCTACGGCGCCGGCAACGTCGCCTCGGTGCAGTTCGCGCTGGAGCGGCTCGGCGCTGCCGTCCGCCTGACCGCAGACCCGGCCGAGATCGCCCGGGCCGACCGCCTGATCCTGCCCGGCGTCGGCGCCGCCGGCTACGCCATGGCCCGCCTGCGCGAGCTCGGCCTCGTCGAGCCGATCCGCGCCTTCCGCCGCCCCCTGCTCGGCGTCTGCCTCGGCCAGCAGCTGCTGTTCGCGACCAGCGAGGAGGGCGACGCCGACCTGCTCGGCCTGATCCCGGGGCACGTGCGGCGGCTCGAGCCCGCCGCCGACCGCCCCGTGCCGCACATGGGCTGGTCCCGCCTCTCGCCCGTCCGCCCCGACCCCCTGCTCGAAGGCGTCGAGGCCGGGGCTTACGCCTATTTCGTCCACGGCTACGTCTGTCCCGACGGCCCGGCCACGCTGGCCCGCGCCGACTACGGCGGCCCCGTCCCCGCCGTGGTGCGCAGCGCCAACCGCTGGGGCTGCCAGTTCCACCCCGAGCGCTCGGCCGGCGTCGGCGCCCGCATCCTGCAGAACTTCCTGGACCTCACGGCATGATCGTCTACCCCGCTATCGACCTCCGCGACGGCGTCTGCGTGCGGCTGATGCATGGCCGCTTCGACGCCGTGACGCGGTACGACGACAATCCCGCCGCGCGCCTCGCCGCCTTCGCGGCGGCCGGAGCCGAGTGGGTCCACATCGTGGACCTGGACGGCGCAGAGGCCGGCCGCGCCGTCCAGCACCCCCTGATCGGCGAGTTGGCTGGCGCCGTCGACCTGCGCATCCAGTCCGGCGGCGGAGTGCGCTCGTCCGACGACGTCCAGCGCCTGCTCGACGCCGGCGTCGCTCGCGTGGTGGTCGGCTCCCTGGCCGTCTCGGCGCCGGGCGAGGTAGCCGGCTGGCTGGACCGCTTCGGTCCCGACCGCCTGACCCTGGCCCTCGACGTCAAGGCCGACGGCGACCGCTGGGTGCCCGCCCTGAAGGGCTGGACCGAGGCCGCCGAGGTCGACCTGTGGGCCGCGCTGGGCCGCTATCCGCCCGGAACCGTCCGCCACCTGCTGGTCACCGACGTCGGCCGCGACGGGGCCCTGACCGGGCCCAACCTCGACCTGCTGGGCGAGATCGTCCGCCGCCGTCCCGACCTGCAGGTGCAGGCGTCCGGCGGCGTCGCCGCCCTGGCCGACCTGACCGCCGCCCGCGACCTCGGCTGCGCCGGGGCTATCGTCGGCCGCGCCCTCTACGAGGGCCGCTTCACCCTGGAACAGGCGCTGGCGGCATGACCGCCCGCCGCATCATCCCCTGTCTCGACGTCAAGGACGGCCGGGTGGTCAAGGGCGTCCGCTTCCAGGGGCACGTCGACATGGGCGACGCCGCCGACCTCGCCGCCCGCTACCGCGACGCCGGCGCCGACGAACTGGTCTTCTACGACATCGCCGCCAGCCCCGAGGGCCGCACCCTCGACTACGGCTGGGTGCGCGACATCGCCCGTCTGCTGGACATCCCCTTCTGCGTCGCCGGCGGGATCCGCTCGGTCGAGCAGGCCGGCCGCTGCCTCGACCACGGCGCCGACAAGGTGTCGATCAACTCCCCCGCCCTCGAACGCCCCGAACTGATCGCCGAGCTCGCCGCCCGCTTCGGCGGCCAGTGCGTGGTCGTCGGCGTCGACTCCCGGCGCGAGGGCGACGACTGGCGGGTCCACCAGTACACCGGGGACCCGACCTCCAGCCGCGGCGCCGGCCGCCGCACCCTCGACTGGATCGTCGACGCGCAGGCCCTCGGCGCCGGCGAGATCGTGCTCAACTGCATGGACGAGGACGGCGTCCGCCGCGGCTACGATATCGCCCAGCTGACCGCGGCCCGCGAGCGCCTCGCCATCCCCCTCGTCGCCTCGGGAGGCGCCGGCGCGCCGGAGCACTTCCGCGACGTCTTCCGGCAGGCCGGCGTCTCCGGAGCCTTGGCCGCCAGCGTCTTCCACACCGGCGCCGTGGCCATCCCCGACCTGAAGTCCTTCCTCGCCGACGCCGGCATAGAGGTGCGCCCGTGATCGATCCCTCCACCCTCGACTTCGCCAAGGGCGACGGCCTCATCCCCGTCGTCGTCCAGGACGCCGACACCCTGCAGGTGCTGATCCTGGCCTGGATGGACCGCGCCGCCCTCGACGAGACCCTGGCCAGCGGCGAGGCGACCTTCTTCTCGCGCTCGCGCGGCGGGCGCTGGCGCAAGGGCGAGACCTCGGGCGACCGCCTGCACCTCGTCTCGCTCACCCCCGACTGCGACGGCGACGCCCTGCTGCTGAAGGTCCGGCCGGTCGGCAACGCCTGCCACCTGAACCGCCCCAGCTGCTTCGGCGACGAGGACGCCCCCGGTCTCGGCCGCCTCGCCCGGCTGGAGCAGACCATAGCCGCACGCGCCGACGCCGACCCGTCCGAAAGCTGGACCGCCCGCCTGCTCGCCGAAGGTCCCAAACGCGTCGCCCAGAAGGTCGGGGAGGAGGGCGTCGAGACGGCGCTGGCCGGCGCCGCCGGCCCCGAAACGGAACTCGCCTCCGAGGCCGCGGATTTGATCTATCACCTGATGGTTCTGCTGCGCTCGCGTCACATGGTGTTTCAGGACGTCCTCGACGTCTTGGCTCACCGGGCGGAAGCGGCCAGACCAAATCCCGGTCAAGCTGGGACCACAGACTGAGGAGACGGCATGGCGGCCCTGGTGCTGTTCGGCGGCGGCGGCGATCTGGCGATGCGCATGCTGCTGCCCTCGCTCTACTTCCTGGAGCATGACGGCCTGCTGCCCGACGGCCTCAAGATCATCGGCGCCGCCCGCTCCGACGAGAGCCGCGACGACTACGTCGCCAAGGTCCGCCAGTCGGTCGAGGCCAAGGCTCGCGCCGACGACGCCTGGTCCGACGAGGCCTGGAGCCGGCTGGAGGGCCGCCTCGACTACCTCGCCGTCGACGCCACCTCGGCCGAGAGCCTCAAGCCCCTGCGCGACCGCATCGGCGACGGGCCCTGCACCAGCTTCCTCGCTGTCTCGCCCTCGCTCTACGCCCGCATCGTCACCGCCATGCGCGCCGCCGGCCTGGCCGAGCCGGAGGATCGCGTGGTGCTGGAGAAGCCGGTCGGCCGCGACCTCGAAACCTTCCGCGAGATCGACGACGCCGTCGCCGACGCCTTCTCCGAGCACCAGGTCTTCCGCATCGACCACTACCTCGGCAAGGAAACGGTCCAGAACCTGATCGCGCTGCGCTTCGGCAACACCATCTTCGAGCCGCTGTGGAACAACCTCTCGATCGACCACGTCCAGATCACCGTCGGCGAGACCGTCGGGGTCGGCGACCGCTGGCCCTATTACGACGAGTACGGCGCCCTCCGGGACATGCTGCAGAACCACATGCTGCAGCTGCTCTGCCTGGTGGCCATGGAGCCGCCCAGCGACCTCGACCCGGACTCGGTCCGCAACGAGAAGGTCAAGGTGCTGCGCTCGCTGCGCCCCATCACCCCCGAGGAGGCCGACCGCGTCACGGTCCGCGGCCAGTACGTCACCGGGACCGTCGAGGGCGAGGCCGTCAAGGGCTATGACGACGAGCGCGGCCTCGATTCCGACACCGAAACCTTCGTCGCCATCCGCGCCGACATCGACAACTGGCGCTGGGCCGGGGTCCCCTTCTTCATGCGCACCGGCAAGCGCCTGCCCGAGAAGCGCACCGAGATCGTCATCCAGTTCAAGCCGGTGCCGCACTCCATCTTCGACCACGGCGACCGCGGCGCCATCGAGGCCAATCGCCTGATCATCGAGCTCCAGCCCGAGGAGGACATCTCCCTCTCGGTGATGAACAAGAAGCCCGGCCTCGACCAGCGCATGCAGCTGCAGCCGATCCGAATGAGCCTGTCGTGGGGTCAGAACGACCGCGACGCCCGGCCGCCGCGCCGTCGCATCGCCTACGAGCGGCTGTTGCTCGACGCCCTGGCCGGCGACTCCACCCTGTTCGTGCGCCGCGACGAGGCCGAGCAGGCGTGGAAATGGGTCGACGAGGTCGCCGAGGCCTGGGAAGCCGCCGGGGCCAAGCCGCACGACTACGTCGCCGGGACCTGGGGCCCCGAGGCCGCCGACCTGCTGCTGGAGCGCACCGGCCGCGAGTGGAACACCGGCCATGGTTGAGGTTCGCGCCCTGCCCGACGCCGCCGCCTGGGCCCAGGCCTGCGCCGACCTGCTGGCGGACACCCTGTCCGAAGCCGTGGCCGAGACCGGCAAGGCCGTCTTCGCCGGCGCCGGCGGCTCCACCCCCGGTCCGATCTACGCCCACCTCGCCAAGGCTCCGCTCGACTGGTCGCGCACCGCCGTCACCCTCGTAGACGAACGCTACGTGCCGGAGTCATCCGAGGACTCCAACGCCGCCCTGATGAAGCGGACCCTGCTGACCGGCCCGGCCGCGGCCGCCCGCTTCATCCCCCTGTACAGTTCGCAGGTGACCATAGACCGCGCCGCCGCCGTGGCCGCCCACGCCCTCGCCGCCGAGGGCGGGCGCATCGACGCAGCCCTTCTCGGCATGGGGGAGGATGGCCATATCTGCTCCATGTTCCCCGGAAATCCCGCCCTCAAGTCGCTGCTCAGCCCGGCGCTGCGCCCGACCGTGTTCGGCGTCGCCGCCGGCCGCGACGGCATGCCGCCCTCGCTGGAGCGCCTGTCGATCAATCTGCCTTATCTGACCGGCGCCCGCCGCGTCGTCCTCGCCCTGACCGGCGCCAGGAAGCGCGAGGTCTTCGAGCAGGAGGCCGCGGGCGATCCCAACACCCACCCCATCGCCGCCCTGATCGCCAACAAGGCCCCGCTCGATGTGCTGTGGACGGAGGCCGCCCGATGACCGAACTCCATCCCGTCGTCGCCGAGGTCACCGCCCGCATCGTCGAGCGCTCGCGCGCCACCCGCGCCGACTACCTGCGCCGCATGGACGCCGCCGCCGCCTCGGGCGTGGCGCGCGGCAAGCTCAGCTGCGCCAACTGGGCCCACGCCTTCGCCGGCCAGCCGGTGCGCGACAAGCTGGTCGCCATGGGCGGCCAGCAGCCCAACATCGGCGTCGTCACCGCCTACAACGACATGCTCTCGGCCCACACGCCGTTCGAGCGCTTCCCCTCGATCATCCGCGAGGCGGCGCGCGAGGCCGGCGCCACGGCCCAGGTGGCCGGCGCCACCCCGGCCATGTGCGACGGCGTCACCCAGGGCCGCCCCGGCATGGAGCTGTCGCTGTTCAGCCGCGACGTCATCGCCATGTCCACCGGCGTCGCCCTGACCCACGACGCCTTCGACGCGGCCATCTGCCTCGGCGTCTGCGACAAGATCGTGCCCGGCCTGTTCATGGGCTCGCTGGCCTTCGGCCACCTGCCGGTGATCTTCGCCCCCGCCGGCCCCATGCCCTCGGGCATCCCCAACGCCGAGAAGGCCCGCATCCGCGGCCTCTACGCCGAGGGCAAGGTCGACCGTCAGACCCTGCTGGAAAGCGAGATCGGCTCCTACCACTCGCCCGGCACCTGCACCTTCTACGGCACCGCCAACTCCAACCAGATGATGATGGAGCTGGCCGGGCTGCACATGCCCTCGACCGCCTTCGTCCACCCCGACACCGGCCTGCGCGACGCCCTGACGGCCGCCGCCGCGAAACAGGCCGTGACCCTCGCCCGCGAGGGCCGCGGCCGCATGGCCGACGTCATCGACGAGAAGTCCATCGTCAACATGATCGTGGCCCTGCTGGCCACCGGCGGCTCGACCAACCACGCCATCCACCTCGTGGCCATGGCCCGCGCCGGCGGTATCCTGATCGACTGGACCGACATGGACCAGCTGTCCTCGGCCACCCCTCTTCTGGCCCGCGTCTATCCCAACGGCTCGGCCGACGTGAACGCCTTCCAGGCCGCCGGGGGCGTCGCCTTCGTGGCCCGCGAGCTGGCCGGGAACGGTCACATCCACAGCGATGTCGAAACCATCATGGGCCGCGGCATCCACCACTACTTCCAGGAGCCCTCGCTGATCGACGGCGAACTGGTCTGGCGCGACGGCGTCGAGGAAAGCCTCGACCCCGACATCCTCCGCCCCGTCTCCGACCCGTTCCAGAAGGACGGCGGCCTGCGTCTGGTCCAGGGCGCCCTCGGCCGGGCCGTGATCAAGGTCTCCGCCGTCAAGCCCGAGAACCGCGTCGTCGAGGCCCCCGCCGCCGTGTTCGAGACGCAGGAAGAGGCCCTCCAGGCCTTCAAGGACGGCAAGCTGGATCGCGACGTCGTCGTGGTGCTGCGCTTCCAGGGACCGAAGGCCAACGGCATGCCCGAACTGCACAGCCTGTCGCCGGCGCTCGGCGTGCTGCAGGACCGCGGCTTCAAGGTCGCCTTCGTCACCGACGGCCGCATGTCGGGCGCCTCGGGCAAGACCCCCGCCGCCATCCACGTCAGCCCCGAGGCCCTCGCCGGCGGAATGCTGGCCCGCGTCCGCGACGGCGACGTCATCCGCCTCGATCCGGACAACGGCGTCCTGACCGTGGTCGGCGCCGATCTCGCAGGCCGTCCGCCCGCCGCGCGCTCCGACGAGCACGCCGGCGGCTCGGCCTGGGGCTACGGCCGCGAACTGTTCGGGGCCTTCCGCCACGTGGTCTCGACCGCCGAGGAAGGGGCCTCGATCTGCTTCGCCCTGCCGCCAGGCGCCTCGACCTGGAACGACCGCCAGCCCGATCCCAACCTCGTCGACCGCGCCGTCGACGCCTGAACAACCCGGGGAGGACACCCACCCATGAGCATCGCCTGGGACAGGACCCTGCTGGTCGGCGACGTCGGCGGCACCAACGCCCGCTTCGCCATCGCCCACATGATCAACGGCAAGCCGGTGCTGGAGCACCACGAGAGCTTCAAGGGCGCCGACCACCCGACCTTCCTCGGCGCGGTCGAGACCTTCATCGACGGCTGCGAGGTCAAGCCGACCGCCGGCGTCATCGCCGTCGCCGGTCCGGTCACCGACGGGGCGATCGACCTGACCAATTCGCACTGGCGCGTGTCCGAGGCCGAACTCGAAACCCTCGGCCTGCGGCCCGCGCGGCTGATCAACGACTTCGAGGCCCTGGCCTGGGGCGCGCCCGTGGTCCCCGCCGACGAACTGGCCTCGCTGGGCGGGCCGGAAGAGGGCGATCCGCACGCGACCATCGCCGTGCTCGGCCCCGGGACCGGCTTCGGCGTCTCCGCCCTGGTCCGCGACGCCCACGGCAAGGAGATGGCCATGCCGTCCGAGGGGGGGCACGCCTGCTTCGCCCCCGGCGACGCCGTCGAGGACGAGATCCTGCGCATCCTGCGTCGCCGCTACGACCGGGTCTCCATCGAGCGGCTGATCTGCGGCCCCGGCCTGCTCAACATGCACCGCGCCCTGGCCGAGATCGACGGCCGCGAGACCCATATCGACGACCCCGCCCAGATCACCGCCGAGGCGCTCGAGGACCCGCGCAGCCCGTGCGGCGCCACCCTGGCCCGCTTCTGCGCCATTCTCGGCGCCGTGGCCGGCGACATCGCCCTGACCACCGGCGCCCGCGGCGGCGTCTACATCGCCGGCGGCATCGCCCCGCGCATCCTGCCCTTCCTCCAGGCCAGCCCCTTCCGCGAGCGTTTCGAGCGCAAGGGCCGCTTCCAGGACTACATGGCCGCCATCCCGACCAAGGTCATCCTGCACAAGCACGCCGCCCTGCTCGGCGCCGCCCGCGTGGCCTTCGCCGAGGCGAGCTGAAACGGTTATTCACAGATCAGTCACGCCGTCGTGAACCAAATCCGAAGCGGCGCATTATGGAGGCTCCACAGTGGAAGGAACCCTCCCATGCGTAAACTGATCATCGCCGCCGCCTCGACCTTCGCCATCGCCGGCCTCGCCGCCTGCGGCGAAAGCGCCGCCGACCGCCAGGCCGAGCAGCAAGCCGACGCCCTGGAGCAGCAAGCCGCCGCCGCCTCGAGCGAAGCGGAAGAAACCGCTCTCAACGCCGAAGCCGACCGCATCGAGCAGCAGGCCGGCAACGCCGACGGCGGCCTGACCACCGAGAACACCCCGAGCACCTCGCCGAGCGAAGCCAACCCTTCGCACTAAGCGGGAGGGAACCGCGGGGGCCGTCATGACCTCCGCGTCCTTCGAACGGTCAGCCCCCGTCGCGCTCGCGGCGGGGGTTTTCCGTATGCGGCGACGGGAGGTTCAGTCGATGCAGATCATCGGTTGGGCGCGACCGTCCTCGAAGACGGCGTAGCAGCCGAAATTATTGCTGTCGGCCTGGCAGACGCCGGCCGTCGGCTCACGCGGCGGCGTGGAAGGGGCGGGGGTTGGCGCGCCGTGCGGCGGCGGCGGCAGGTCGACCTGGGCCCGGCACTGCCCCTCGCACTGGTCGCTGTCCGTGCAGGGCTTGCCCGCGTCGGCGTAGCGCACGATGCACTGCCAGCTCCCCAGCAGGCCCACCCGCTGCATCTCGCCGTTGCGCGCCGCGCAGTCGGCCTTCTGCGTATCGGACGGCGGCGTCGCCTGCGGGCCGGCCGAGGGGTTTTCCGCTACCGGCGTCGTCGCCGGCTCGGGCGCGCAGGCGCCCATCAGGATCAGCACGCCGGCGGCGGCGATGATCGGGCGCATGTCGGTCTCCTCAGGTCAGTCGACGCAGATCGTGGCCTCGGCCTTGCCGTTCTCCACCGTGGTGTAACAGCCGAAGCGGCTGCTGGTGGCCTGGCACCGGCCTGCGACCGCCGATCCGGCCGCGGGGAAGCCGCCGTCGGCCTCCTCCACGCGGCAGTCGCCCTGGCAGTCATCGCCGTCGGTGCAGCGCTTGCCGGCGTCGGCGTAGGACACCACGCACTGCAGCGACTGCATCCGCCCCTGCGGCAGCATCTTGCCTCCGCGCGCGGCGCAGTCGGCGGCCGCGTCGGCCGGGGTCTGGCTCGCCGGAACCTCGGCCAGGTCGGCCTTGCTGCCCTCCGCCGGCATCGGCTGGCAGGCGGCGGCCAGCAGCGTAGCCGCGGCGATGATCATGCGCTTCATCCGATCCGTCCCTTCTCGAACCCGGTCCACAC
>JAEZIH010000063.1 GCA_023416055.1 Pseudomonadota bacterium
TCGGCGCCCGCGTCAGCCTGCGGGTCGACCCCGAGGCGCGCCTGACCACCCGCGCCAACCACTCAGCCACCCACCTGCTGCACGCCGCCCTGCGTAACGTGCTGGGCCCGCACGTGGCCCAGAAGGGCCAGATGGTCGACGCCGAGCGCATCCGCTTCGACTTCAGCCACAACGCCCCGCTGAGCGACGAGGAGATCGCCGCCATCGAGGACGAGGTGAACGCTGTCGTCCGCCAGAACCTGCCGGCCGAGACCAAGCTGATGGCGCCGCAGGAGGCCATCGAGGCCGGGGCCATGGCCCTGTTCGGCGAGAAGTACGGCGACGAGGTGCGCGTCCTGACCCTCGGCAAGGCGCTGGCCGGCGAGGGCGACTATTCTGTCGAGCTGTGCGGCGGAACCCACGTGTCGCGCACCGGCGACATCGCCCTGTTCAAGATCGTCTCGGAGAGCGGCATCGCCGCCGGTGTGCGCCGCATCGAGGCCCTGACCGGCGAGGCCGCCCGCCAGCACCTGCTGGCCCAGGCCAACGTCGCCCGCCGCCTGGCCCAGGGCTTCAAGGTCCAGCCGGCCGACGTGCCCGCCCGCGTCGAGGCCCTGACAGGCTCGGTCAAGGCGCTGGAGAAGCAGGTCGCCGACCTGAAGAAGCAGCTGGCGCTGGGCGGCGGCTCCGGCGGGGCCGCGACGCCCGAGGAGATCGGCGGGATCAAGCTGATCGCCCGCGTGCTGGACGGCGTCGGCGGCAAGGAGCTGCGCGGCGTGGCCGAGGACTTCCGCAAACAGGTCGGCTCGGGCATCGTCGCCCTCGTCGGCGTGGCGGACGGCAAGGCGGCCGTGACCGTGGCCGCGACCTCCGACATGGCCGGCAAGGTCAATGCGGCGGAGCTGGCCAAGGCGGCGGTGCTGGCCATGGGCGGCCAGGGCGCCGGCGGCAAGCCCGACTTCGCCCAGGGCGGCGCGCCCGACGGTTCGAAGGCCGAGGCCGGCCTCGCCGCGATCCGGACGGCGCTGGCCGGCTAGGCCGCGTCGTTCTGGATGTCGACCGCGGCCAGTTTCCAGCTGAACAGGCCGCGGCGCTCCAGGATCAGGGCGAGCCGCTGGTCGGGGTGGTCGCGGTCCGTCAGGGTCACCGCGAAGGCGTTGAGGTCACGATAGCCCCAGGCCTGGTGGATGTCCCTGCCGTCCCGCTCGTCCCCCGGCTCGGGCTGGTCGCGAACCGTAGGATCGGGGGCCTCGGCCGTGGTGACCATGTGGGCCACCACCTCCGGCGTCACCGCCGCATCGACCGCGCCGGACAGCAGCGTGGGCGCCAGGATCATGCCGAGACCGCCGAGACGGTCGGCGTCCGGATTGCGCCGCATGTGGGCCGCCAGTTCGGCGGTCAGTTCGTCCTTCAGGCTCTGACGGAGGGCCGGGAAGTCGACCAGCTGCTCCAGCCGGTCGGCGTCTCCCGCCTTGGCGGCGCGGATAAGCGACTGCGCGGCGAAAACGGGCGCGGCCGCCCAGGCGACAACGAATGCGGCCGCAGCCGCGACGGCGAGAGCGACGACGAGTTTCTTGACCATGTTACCCTCTGGCGTCGAAACGCCTCCCCACGGCTACGGTTGCCGCGAGTCGAGCAGACTGCCTAGCGAGGGGGTTGAGAGGCCGGATTGGCGGGCTCCGGCGCGGCGGGCGTGGCGCCCTCGGGCAGGCCGATATGGACCAGCTTCCATTCGAACGGCCCCTTGCGCTCGAAGGTGAAGATGGTGCGCGAACCGCCCTCGTCCGAGATCGCCAGCCGCACCCGGTTGACGCCCCAGAAGATGGGCGTGGGCAGAGGATTGTCAGCGACCGCAGGATCGAGGGCCGTCGTGCGCTGCGAGGCGAAGCGGCCGTCGCCGCGGGTCAATCCGGCCAGCGCCGCCGGGGTCAGATAGGCGTCGACGTCGCCCGAGGCCGCGGCTGGCTCGAACTGGCGTCGGACCGCGGCGATGGGATCCTCGAGAAAGCCGGGCGCCGGCGCCATGGCGGCGGGATTACCTGAAAGCTGTGGGCGCAGCGACTGACGCACGGCCGCGAAGTCGACCAGCCTCGACAGGCCGGCCGCGTCATTGGCGTCGGCCGCCGACCGCACGCCGAAGAAGGCCACGCCGGGCGCGGCGAAGAAGCTGACACCCGCCACGACCAAGGCCAGCAGCAGCAGATTGGCGAACAGCTTTTTCAACGGCGCGTCTCCCCCGGCGGCGGCATCTTGCACGAAGCCCGACGCCGCTCAAACGAAAGCCCCGCCGGAGCGAATCCGGCGGGGCCCGTAGCGTTCAGCCGTGGTCGCCTCAGGCGGCCATGGCCTTGTTCAGGTTCTCGGCGACCTTGTCGAGGAAGCCCTCGGTGGTCAGCCAGCCTTGCTGGTCGCCGACCAGCAGCGCCAGGTCCTTGGTCATGTAGCCGCTCTCGACGGTGTCGACGACGACCTTCTCGAGGGTCTCGGCGAAGGTGATCAGCTCCTGGTTGCCGTCCAGCTTGCCGCGGTGCTTGAAGCCGCGCGTCCAGGCGTAGATCGAGGCGATCGAGTTGGTCGAGGTGGCCTCGCCCTTCTGGTGCTGGCGGTAGTGGCGGGTGACGGTGCCGTGGGCGGCTTCCGACTCCAGCACCTTGCCGTCCGGGGTCATCAGCACCGAGGTCATCAGGCCCAGCGAGCCGAAGCCCTGGGCGACCACGTCCGACAGCACGTCGCCGTCGTAGTTCTTGCAGGCCCAGACGAAGCCGCCCGACCACTTGATAGCCGCGGCCACCATGTCGTCGATCAGGCGGTGCTCATAGGTCAGGCCGCGCTTGTCGAACTCGGCCTTGAACTCCTCGTCGAACACCTTCTGGAAGATGTCCTTAAAGCGACCGTCGTAGGCCTTGAGGATGGTGTTCTTGGTCGAGAGATAGACCGGATAGTTGCGGTTCAGGCCGTAGGCGAAGCTGGCGCGGGCGAACTCGGTGATCGACTCATCGAGGTTGTACATGCCCATGGCCACGCCGGCGCCGGGCGCCTTGTAGACCTCGTGCTCGATCACCTCGCCGTCGTCGCCCACGAACTTGATCGACAGGGTGCCCTTGCCCGGGAACAGGAAGTCGGTGGCCTTGTACTGGTCGCCGAAGGCGTGGCGGCCGACGACGATCGGCTGGGTCCAGCCCGGCACCAGACGCGGCACGTTCGAGCAGATGATCGGCTCGCGGAAGACCACGCCGCCCAGGATGTTGCGGATGGTGCCGTTGGGCGACTTCCACATCTTCTTGAGATTGAACTCCTTCACCCGCGCTTCATCGGGGGTGATGGTGGCGCACTTCACGCCCACGCCGTGGCGCTTGATCGCCTCGGCGGCGTCGACGGTGACCTGGTCCTCGGTGGCGTCGCGGTTCTCGATCGACAGGTCGTAGTAGTCGAGCTCGAGGTCGAGATACGGGAAGACCAGCTTGTCCTTGATCATCTGCCAGATGATCCGGGTCATCTCGTCGCCGTCGATGTCCACGATGGGGTTGGCGACCTTGATCCTGGTCATGCTGCTGTCTCTGTCCGGCTGTGTGGATGGAAGGTGGGCGGGGTATAGCCCCCGCGCGGCGGAGCGCAAACCCCGCCGAGCCGGGGCGCGCGGAACCGACGCGCCCGCGGATCGCTGTGGCCGGGAACCAGCGGTCACGCGGCGGGAGCGTCGGCGGAAAATCCGCAGTATCCTGCCGACGGCGGCAGGGTCGGCGCGCGAGCGGCGCGCAGGCCTTGGGAGCCGCACAGGACTGAGGGGAGACGGGGTGTGAAGACGACAATGAAAGCGGCCGTGATCGGCCTTGCGCTGGCCGCTGCCGCTTGCGGACCGGGGTCCGCGGAACCGACGTCCGGCGGGACGGAAGACCGGGCGGCCGCGACGACGGCGGCCCCTGCCCAGGCCGGACGCCCCGTGCCCAGCGAGACGCGGGAGTTCCGCGACTGGACTGTGACCTGCGACAACGGCAACGACTGTTTCGCCTTCGCCTTCGCGCCCGACTTCGCAGCCGGATGGGTCCGCGTGGCGATGGAGGCGGGCCCTTCCGCCGAGCCGCGCATCGCCTTCGGCCTTTGGGGCGAGGACTTTTTCCGCGATCGCCCGGCGGATCAGCCGCACCCGCCGCTGGCCCTCGTCATCGACGGGCGCAGCTTCCCCGCGACCCTGGCCGAGGCCAGCGGAGAGGATGCTCCGGTTGGGGAAATCCGGTCCGGAGCCCGGGCGGTCATCGCCGCCATGGCCGCCGGCCGGACCATGCAGATTCGGGCCGGAGAGACGACGGCGATCTCGCCCAGCGGGGCCTCGGCGGCGCTGCTGTGGATCGACGAGCGGCAAGGGCGGTTGAACACGACTACCGCCCTGCTGCGTCGGGGCGACCGCCCCGCCTCCAACGTTCCTGCGGCCCCTGCCCTGCCCGTCCTGCGCGCCGGGCCGCCGGCGGACCAGACCGGCTTCGGCGGCGACAAGCAGACCCTGCCCGCGTCGCTGGCGGCCCGCGCCGATGTGAAGGACTGTCTGGCGGAATCCGCGCACAGCGACTGGCTGATGCAGAACGTCATGTCCGCCCGCCTCGACGCGCGAACCGAGCTCTGGGCCGTGCCCTGCGGGGCCGGGGCCTACAACGTCTCGCACTACTGGTACCTGACAGGCCCCAGCGGGCGCGACCCGCGGCCGGCGGAGCTGCTGGGCAGCGAGGGCCCGCGCACGGGCGATTCCGCCGAAGTCTGGCCGGTGAACTCGACGATCAACGGCGAATACGCCGCTGATGAACGCGCCATCACGGCCTTCTCCAAGGGACGCGGCCTGGGCGATTGCGGCACCTCCCAGACCTGGCTGTGGACCGGCCGGAGGTTCGAGTTGCAGGCCGAGAGCTCCATGGGCCACTGCGCCGGCGTGCCCTGGGAGTACTGGCCCACGACATGGAGAACCCGGTGAACGACCCCGAAGTCCTGATCATCGGCGCCGGCCCCGCCGGCCTGACCGCGGCGACCTATCTGGCGCGCTTCCGCCGACGCGTGCTGGTCGCCGACGGCGGACCGCCGCGCGCCCGCTGGATCCCGGTCAGCCATAACCTGCCCGGCTTTCCCAAGGGCATCACCGGCGACGCCATCATCCGGCGTATGACCGAACAGGCGCTGGAGTACGAGGCGGTGATCGAAGCCGGCCGGGTCGAGTCTCTGGAGCGCGACGGGGACGGGTTCACGGCGCGGCTGAACGGGCGGAATGTGCGGGCCCGCGCCGTCCTTCTGGCTACGGGCGTGACCGACCACCATCCCGACCTGCCGGGCGTGGAGCGGGCGATCGAGCGGGCCCTCGTCCGCATCTGCCCCATCTGCGACGGTTACGAGGCCACCGGAAAGGCCGTGGCCATCATCGGAAAGGACGACGCCGGGGTGCGCGAGGCCGCCTTCCTGCGCACCTATTCGGACCGGGTCACCCTGATCCATGTCGGTCCGCCCGAGGCGCTGACGGAGGAAGACGAACTGCGCCGGCTGCAGGTCGAGCTGATCCGCGCGCCCATCGACAACGTGCAGCTGGAAGGCGACCGGGTCACCGCCCTGAGCTGGGGCGGAACCTTTCGCATCTTCGACATGGTCTATTCGGCCCTCGGCACCACCTCGAACGTCGAGCTCGCGCGCGCTCTCGGCGCCCGGCTCAGCGACGACCGCTGCCTGGTCGTGGACGACCACCAGCAGACCAGCGTGCCCGGCCTGTACGCGGCGGGAGACGTTGTGCGCGGACTGAACCAGATCGCCGTGGCGGGAGCCGAGGCGGCGATCGCCTCGACCGCCATTCATAACGCCCTGCGCGAGGCGGACGGACGCACGGTCGGCTAAACGAAGAAGGGCCCCGCCCCGCCCGAGCAGGAGG
>JAEZIH010000293.1 GCA_023416055.1 Pseudomonadota bacterium
ACCTTGTCGCACAGCCGTTCGGCGTGCTGCATCACGTGGGTCGAGAACAGGACGGTGGCGCCCTCGGCGGCGAGGCCGCGGATCATCTGCTCCAGTCCCTGCTGGTTGACGGGATCGAGGCCGGAGAAGGGTTCGTCGAGGATGACGAACTCGGGCCGGTGCACCACCGAGGCGATGAGCTGCACCTTCTGGGACATGCCCTTGGACAGCTCCTTCATCTTCTTGCGCTTGGCGCCGCCGAGGCCCTGGGCGTCGAGCATCTCGACGGCGCGGCGGCGGCCCTCGCCCAACGGCACGCCCTTCAGCGAGCCGAAGAAGGCGATGGCGTCGACCGGGGTCATCTTCTTGTAGAGGCCGCGCTCTTCCGGGAGGAAGCCGATGCGGTCGCGGACCTTGCGGCCGTCGTCGGCGCCGAGGATCTCGATGCGGCCGGAGGTCGCCGGCTGCAGGCCGAGGATCATGCGGATGGTCGAGGTCTTGCCGGCGCCGTTGGGCCCGAGGAAGCCGCAGATGGCGCCCTTGCCGACCTCGAAGCTGAGATCCTTCACGGCCTGGAAGTCGCCGTAGCGCTTGCTGACCCCCTCAAGCCTCAATGCCGCGGTCATGTGCCCTCCCGATCGCTCGAACGTCCTTGGTAAGACTGTAAAGGGTCTTTGACAACAGGCGATTGCGGGCGCAGCGGCTGGCGGACGTTGAATTCCGTGTCATGTTCGTCGGCTACAAGGGCGGCCTCGCCCGGCCGGAAGTCCTGATGCCCTACGATGTCTCCCCTTCGCCCGTCGCGCCGCAGGCCAGTTCGCGCCTGTGGAGCGCGGGGGCGAGCGCCGGGGTGGCCGTGGCGGTGTTGCTGGGGCTGGCGGCGTGGCGGCCGGAACTTGCCCCTGCCCTGCTGGCCGGGGCGGTGCTGGTGGTCGTCGCCACGGTGGCGGTGAGCCGACGGCCCGACTCCGCCGCGGGACCCTCGCGCAGCGGGGGCGAGGCGGCGCCGCTCCGGCCCGGGGCGGACTACGCCCTGCTGGAGAGCCTGTTCGAGGCGCTGGACGACCCGGTGCTGGTGGTGTCGGGGCGCGAGGCCGACGACATCGCCGACCGCCGCGTGGTGCTGGCCAACGCCGCAGCCCGCGAGCTGCTCAGGCTGCCGCGCGAGGGCGGCCTGCTGGTCTCGGTCCTGCGCGAGCCGGCCGTGCTGGAGGCGGTGGACGAGGCGCTGTTCGGGGGGCTGACTCGGACCACCGACTACGCCGGCGTCGGGGCCCAGACGCGGCACTGGCGGGCGCTGACCCGGCCGCTGGCCCCGGCGGACGGCCGCCAGCGCGCTCTGGTCGTGCTGCGCGACGAGACCGAGGTGCGGCGCATGGAGCTGATGCGCGTCGACTTCCTGGCCAACGCCAGCCACGAGCTGCGCACGCCGCTGGCCTCGCTGGCGGGGTTCATCGAGACGCTGAAAGGGCACGCCCGCGAGGACCCCAAGGCGCGGGACAGGTTCCTGGACATCATGGCCGCGCAGGCCGAGCGGATGAGCCGGCTGGTGGGCGACCTGCTGTCGCTGAGCCGGATCGAGCTGAACGAGCACATCCCGCCGTCGGGGCGGGTCGATCTGGCGCGCGCGGCGGGCGACGTGGTCGACGCCGTCAGCGTGCTGTCGGCCGAGCGCAAGGTGCGCGTGGCGCTGAAGGACCCCTCGGTCAGCGCGCCGATCCACGGCGACCGCGACGAGATCGTGCAGGTGATCCAGAACCTCGTCGACAATGCGATCAAGTATTCCCCGCCCGGCGCCGAGGTGCAGATAGAGCTCCAGCCGTCCGTCACCCTGGAGCAGGCATCGGCGCCGTGGTCCGGGGGCAACCGGGGGGCCGGGGCCACGCGGTTGCCGCTGGTCACGCCGGATCGCGAGCCGGGGCTGCGCTACGCCGCCGTGACGGTGCGCGACCAGGGACCTGGCATGGATCGTGAGCACCTGCCACGCCTGACCGAGCGATTCTATCGCGTCGAGGGGCAGAAGAGCGGGGAACGCGCCGGCACCGGTCTGGGGCTTGCCATCGTCAAGCACATCGTCAATCGCCACCGCGGCGGATTGACGGTCGAAAGCGCCCCCGGCGAGGGGGCGCGGTTCACGGCCTACTTCCCCGTGGCGGCGCCGAAGCAGCCCCCGGCCGCGTAACAGAACTGTCATGGCGCCGTCGTAATCCGCTGACCATTCACAGGCAGGTTCCGCCGCGGACGACGGGGGCGACCCCGGGCGTCCGAGTTCCGGCCCGGACCCGCATGACCCTGCTCTTCCTGCCGATCCTGCGCGTCGCGGCCGCCGCCGTCTGGCTCGGCGCGCGCCAGCTGGCGCGCCGGCGGCAGCGGGGCGTGCGGGCGCATTCCCGCCCCGGACAATTCGGCAGTCTGGCGCTGATCTGGACTGTGGCGCCGGCCGCGGCCGTCCTGCTGGCGGCGGCCGTCCTCACCCCGCCGGCGGCGCAGGGGCTGATCGCCTCGGGAGCCCCGGAGGCGGTGAGCGAACTGGAGCCGCTGCGCCGCGCCGCCTTCATTGCGGATGCGCGCCTCGCCGCCGCGGGGCAGCCGGCCGCGCGCATCTGGGAGGCGCCGTTCGCCGACATGCTGGCTGCCGAAGGGGCGCGCATCGCCCGCATCGAGGGCCGGCTGGAGCTCGCGGGGGTGGTGCTGGCGGCGCTGGCGGCGCTGGTCGGGGTCCTGCTGGCCTTCCGCCGCATCCGCCCGGACCTGCGGGCGCGCAACCGGGTCGAGGCGTGGATCGTCGGCCTCCTGTTCGCCTGTTCGGCCGTGGCGGTGCTGACCACCCTGGGCATCATCGCCTCGCTGGTGTTCGACTCCATCCGCTTCTTCGCCAGCGTGCCGGTAACCGAGTTCCTGTTCGGCACGCAGTGGAGTCCGCAGACGGCGATCCGCGCCGACCAGGTCGGCTCCAGCGGCGCCTTCGGGGCCCTGCCGCTGTTCGCCGGCACCTTCCTGATCATGCTCATCGCCATGACCGTGGCGGCGCCGGTCGGGCTGTTCGCGGCCATCTACCTGTCGGAGTACGCCGGTCCTGTCTTCCGCGCGACGGTGAAGCCGGTGCTGGAGGTCCTCGCGGGGGTGCCGACAGTCGTCTACGGCTTCTTCGCCGCCCTGACGGTGGGACCCGCCTTCCGCGAGTTCTTCAACGGCGTCGGCGCCTCGCTGGCCGGCGGTCCGCTGGACGGTTTGGGCCAGTATCTGATGCTGGTGCAGAACCAGATGGCGCTGGTGGCCGGGGCGGTCATGGGGATCATGCTGATCCCCTTCGTCAGCTCCCTGTCGGACGACATCATCAACGCCGTGCCGCAGAGCCTGCGCGACGGCTCCTACGCCATGGGGGCCACGAAGTCCGAGACGGTGACGCGGGTGCTGCTGCCGGCCGCCCTGCCGGGCGTGGCGGGCGCCATGCTGCTGGCCATGTCCCGGGCCATCGGCGAGACCATGATCGTGACCATGGCCGCGGGGCTGGCGGCGCGGCTGACCCTCAATCCGCTGGATACGGTGACCACGGTGACGGTGCAGATCGTCACCCTGCTGACCGGCGACCAGGAGTTCAACAGCCCCAAGACCCTGGCCGCCTTCGGACTGGGCCTGACCCTCTTCCTCGTCACCCTGGGCCTGAACGTCGTCGCCCAGCGCATCGTCCAGACCTACCGGCAGCAGTATGACTGACGCGGCCCTGACACCCGATCATCCCGCCGGAGCCGGAGCGGCGCGCGCCGACCGCCTGCGCGCGGGGCTGAAGCGGCGCTACGCCCGCGAGGCCCGGTTCCGGCTGTACGGCCTGCTGGCCATCGGCGTGGCGGTGGGCTTCCTGCTCCTGCTGCTGGGCCGCATCTTTGAACAGGGCCATACCGCCTTCTACGCCCACAGCGTCGAGGTCCCGGTCTACATGGACCCCGCGCGCGTCGACCGGACCTGGCCGCAGGGGACCAATTTCGAGCTGCTGGTCGCCGAGCAGCAGCTGGCCCGCATGGGCGTGGCCGACGACGCGGACGGGACGATGGCCGGGGCCATGCGCCGCCTGTTCTCGTCGGAGCTGAAATTCCTCGCCGCGGAGCAGATCAAGGAAGACCCCGCCCTGATCGGCCGGACGGTGACGATCGAGGCCCCCCTGGCCGACGACGCCGACCTGTATTTCAAGGGTGAGATCAGCCTCGACACGCCCGCTGACCAGCGCCGGCTGAGCGACGAGCAGATCGGCTGGCTGGACCGGATGCGGGCCGAGGGCATGGTGTCCAGCCAATTCAATGCCGCCCTGCTGACCCGCGGGGACTCCACCGAGCCGGAGCTGGCCGGGGTGCTGGGGGCCGTGATCGGCTCGGGCCTGATGCTGCTGGTCACCGCCCTGATCGCCCTGCCGCTGGGCGTCGGCGCGGCCCTGTATCTGGAAGAGTTCGCGCCCAGGGGACGGCTGACCAACCTGATCGAGGTCAACATCAACAACCTCGCCGCAGTGCCGTCGATCATCTACGGCCTGCTGGGCCTGGCCCTGTTCATCAACTGGATGCACCTGCCGCGGGCCAGCCCGCTGGTCGGCGGGCTGGTGCTGGCCCTGATGGCCCTGCCGACCATCATCATCGCCACCCGCTCAGCGCTGAAGGCGGTGCCGCCCTCGATCCGCGAAGCCGCTCTGGCCATGGGCGCGTCGAAGACCCAGACCGTGTTCCACCACACCCTGCCTCTGGCCATGCCGGGGGTGATGACCGGGGCCATCATCTCGATGGCCCACGCGCTGGGCGAGACCGCGCCGCTGCTGCTGATCGGCATGGTCAGCTTCGTGCCCGGCGCGCCGCACAGCCTGACCGAGGCGACGGGCGCCCTGCCCTCGCTGATCTACATCTGGGAAAACGCCTCCGAACGCGCCTTCCACGAGCGCACGGCGGCCGCGATCCTTGTCCTGCTCGCCTTCATGATCGTCATGAACGCCGCCGCTGTGCTGTTGCGGCGACGCTTTGAACGCCGGTGGTAGCCGTATGAAGTTCAAGATCTTTCACGCGCCCGACGGCTCGCAAGGCTCCGTCTCGGAGCCCCGAGCGGGCATCGCCCCGCCCGCGCCACGGGCCGGCGGCGACACGACCGCGCCCACCAAGATCATGGCCCGCGACGTCTCGGTCTTCTACGGTGAGAAGCAGGCCCTGCACGCGGTCTCGCTGGACATCCCCGACAAGACCGTTACCGCGCTGATCGGTCCGTCGGGCTGCGGCAAGTCGACCTTCCTGCGGACCATGAACCGCATGAACGACACCATCCCCGGCTGCCGCGTCACCGGCCGCATCGAGATGGACGGCGAGGACGTCAACGCCCGCTCGGTCGACCCCGTCCTGCTTCGCGCCCGGGTCGGCATGGTGTTCCAGAAGCCCAACCCCTTCCCCAAGACCATCTACGAGAACGTCGCCTACGGCCCGCGCATCCACGGCCTCGCCGACGACAAGGCCCAGCTGGACGGGATCGTCGAGGCGTCGCTGAGGCGCGCCGGCCTGTGGGACGAGGTCGCCGACCGCCTGCATTCACCCGGCACCGGCCTGTCCGGCGGCCAGCAGCAGAGGCTGGTCATCGCCCGCGCCATCGCGGTCGAGCCGGAGGTGATCCTGATGGACGAGCCCTGCTCGGCGCTGGATCCCATCGCCACGGCCAGGATCGAGGAGCTGATCGACGACCTGCGCGAGCG
Source organism: Pseudomonadota bacterium (assembly GCA_023416055.1). Lineage (GTDB taxonomy): Bacteria > Pseudomonadota > Alphaproteobacteria > Caulobacterales > Caulobacteraceae > Brevundimonas. The sequence continues at coordinate 5,696 of JAEZIH010000293.1, forward strand.
CTACTGCATCGTCATCGTCACCCACTCGATGGCCCAGGCCGCGCGCGTGAGCCAGCGCACCGCCTTCTTCCACCTGGGCCGTCTGGTCGAGGTGGGAGACACCGAGGAGGTCTTCACCAACCCGCGCGAGCGGCGCACGCTCGACTACATCACCGGCCGTTTCGGCTAGGACAGGCGCATGACCCAACACACCGTCAAGGCCTATGGCGACGAACTGGACCAGCTGACCGCCGAGGTCGCCCGCATGGGCGGCCTGGCCGAGGCCCAGGTCGCCGCCGCCATCGAATCCGTCGCCCGCCGCGACATCGCCCTCGGCCGGGCCGTGGTCGAGCGCGACCAGAAGCTGGACGCCCTGCACCGCGAGATCGAGAAGAAGGCCATCCGCCTGATCGCCCTGCGCCAGCCGGTCGCCACCGATCTGCGCCGCACCCTCGCAGCGATGAAGCTGGCCACCGACCTGGAACGCACCGGCGACCTGGGCAAGAACATCGCCAAGCGCGGCCTGGTGCTGGCCGAGGGCGAGCCGATGCTGCCCCTGACCCGGTCGATCGAGCGCATGGGTCGGCTGGTCTCCACCCGGCTGCGCGACGTGCTGGACGCCTACGCCGCCGGCGAAGTCGACCGCGCCCTGACGGTGTGGAACACCGACGACGAGGTCGACGAGCACTACAACAGCCTGTTCCGCGAGCTGCTGACCTACATGATGGGCGATCCGCGCACGATCGGCCCCTGCACCCATCTGCTGTTCATGGCCAAGAACCTCGAGCGCATCGGGGACCACGCCACCAACATCGCCGAGACGATCCACTACGAGATCACCGGCGAGGATTTCGTCGGCGAGCGCCCGCGCTGGAACCCGGACGCCGCCGAAGACACCCCCGAACCGCCGACCGACGACTGACCTCCGGAGAGCCGCCGTGCAGCCCTATATCCTGGTGATGGAAGACGAGGACGCCCTGGCCACCCTCGTCCAGTACAACCTCGAGAAGGAAGGCTACCGCGTCGTCGTGGCCGCCGACGGCGAGGAAGGCATGCTGCAGATCGAGGAGCGGATGCCCGACCTGGTCCTGCTGGACTGGATGCTACCCAAGCTGTCGGGGATCGAGGTCTGCCGCCGCATCCGCGGCAAGGCGGAGACCCGCAACCTGCCGATCATCATGGTCACCGCCCGCGGCGAGGAGAGCGACCGGGTGCGCGGCCTCGACACCGGCGCCGACGACTACATGACCAAGCCCTTCTCGATGGTCGAGCTGGGCGCTCGCATCCGGGCCGTGCTGCGGCGCATCCGTCCCGGCCTGGCCGACGACCGCCTGACCCACGGCGACATCGTCATCGACCGCGTCGCCCACCGCGTCCGCCGCGCGGGACAGGAGATCCACCTCGGCCCGACCGAGTTCCGCCTGCTGGACCACCTGATGCAGCACCCCGGCCGGGTGTTCAGCCGCGAGCAACTGCTGGACGCCGTGTGGGGCTCCGACGTCTACGTCGAGGCGCGGACGGTGGACGTCCACGTCGGCCGCCTGAGAAAGGCGCTGAACATCGAGGGCACGGTCAACCCGATCCGCACCGTGCGGTCCGCGGGCTACTCGCTCGATCTGGGGGGCTGAGCCGACCGGTCGACGTCGCGGCGCTGCGAACTGCGCGCCCCGCTCCGCGCTCGCGCGGTCATGCCCGACGAAAGCAGGTCGCAGGCGGCAAGCTTCACCTTAAACTTCCGTAATCCTGCATCCGCCGTCCTCGGTCGGCGCCTCTGGTCCGATCACGGAAGAGACGGAAGAGGAAGCGATGATGCCGGACGGAATCTGGATGCTGGGCGGGTGGATCGGCGCGACGGCGGCGGTGGGGCTGGTCTGCGCCGGCCTGCTGCGCGGGCGGGTGCAGTGGCTGTGGTTCGCGGGCGCCCTGGCGCTGATGGTCCTCTACGATGTGCTGCTGACCTGCGGCTATGGCAGGATTCCGCTGGATTTCGGGCCCTCCGCCTGGAACTGGGAAGGCAAGGCGCTGGTGGTGGCCCTGTCGTTGGCGGTCGCGGCCGCGCTGGGCTTCCGCCGCGCCGGCGTGACCCTGGTCCAGGATCGCAAGGGCCTGCCGGGCGCCCTGCTGCTGTCGGCCGTCCTCGTCGCCGTCTTCCTCGGCCTGGCCCTCTGGTACCCCACGGAGGCGACGGACGCGGACACTCTCGCCTTCCAGCTGACCATGCCGGGGCTGGACGAGGAGCTGTTCTACCGGGGCGTGCTGCTGCTCATGCTCAACGAAGCCTTCGGCCGTCCGCTGAGGGTGCTGGGCGCGCCGATGGGGTGGGGCGCCGTCGTGTCGTCCGTCGCCTTCGGCCTGACCCACGCGCTCGACTACGGCGACGGCGCCTTCGCCTTGGACGCCATGACCATGGCCCTGACCGGCGGCCCGGCCCTGCTGCTGGTGTGGATCCGCGAGAAGACGGGCAGCGTCCTGATGCCGATCCTGCTGCACAACTTCGCCAACTCGATCTTCCATCTTGTGTAAGCTTTGCCATAAGCGGCGGCCTTTACCGGCCGCGGCCCATACACCCGCAATCCAGGTTCGATCAGAGTCCGATGCGTCTCCTTCTTCTCCCGCCCCTCCTTTCCCTCCTCATTCCGGCCGTCGCCGCCGCCCAGACCCGCGAGCCGGTGCGCATTCCCTCCGGCGACGCCGTGCTGGCCGGCGAACTGGTCCTGCCCGATGGACCCGTCCGCGCCGCCGTGGTGCTCGTGCAGGGAGCCGGGCCGCACGGCCGCGACCAGACCATCTCGGGCGCGCCGATGTTCCGGGAGCTGGCCGACGGACTGGCGGCGCGGGGCGTGGCCAGCGTCCGCATCGACAACGCCGGCGTCGGCGACTCCACCGGCGCGCGGGTTGAGCATTTCCGCCAGCGCGAGCCGCACATCATGGCCGTGCTCGACATGCTGGCGGCGCGCCCCGAGCTGTCGGCCGCGCCGCTGGGCCTGGTGGCGCACAGCGAGGGCACCATGGTGGCCGCCGACGTCTGGGGCGAACGCGGCGACGCGCTCGATTTCCTCGTCCTGCTGGGCGCGCCCGGGCGTCAGGGCCGCGTGGTCTGGGTCGACCAGCAGTCCAACCCGGAGCGCTTCCCCGAGCACGGCCCCGAGGACCACGCCCGCATCCGCGCCGCCTTCGAACGGGTGGCCGAGGCCTCGATAGCCGGCGATCGCGCCGCCGTGGAGGCCGCGACCCACGCCCTGTTCCGGACGGCAGGCGAGTCCGACGAGGAGATCGCCGAACTGGCCCCGGACTTCGTAGCGCGGATGGCCAGCCCCGAGATGCAGGTCTTCCTCGGCCACGACCCGGCCCCGGCCTTCGGGCGGGTGAGCGACCCTGTGCTGGCGGTCTGGGGCGGAATCGACCCGCTGACGGCGCCGGCGCTGAACGTCCCGGTGTTCCTGGGCCACCGCCATCCAGACAGCCGTCTGACGGTCGTGGTCCTGCCCGACGAGGAGCATTTCTTCCTGCGGGGCGAAGGGCTGGCCCCCGGCGAGCACGCCTTCGGCAAGATGAGCCTGAGCCCCCGTGTGGTGGAGACTATCGACGCCTGGCTGGCGAACGAGACCTTCGACTGAGAGTGGTCATCGGCCCGAGGACGGGCCGAGGCCGAGGGCGAGGCGGACTTCGCCCCAGTCCACCAGCTTGAAGTTCTGGCCGCCGGTGTTGATCGAGTCCTGGACCGCCACGAGGCCTCGCGGGAAGTCGCCGAACGCGCCTCCGTAGGCGTCCAGCCCCGTGGTGCGGGAGACCTCGTCGACCTGCCCGGCCGGGATGACGAACCGGCCGAGCCATTGCGGTTCAGCGGATATCCTCCACACGGCGATGCTGGAGTCGCCGCTGCTGGAGACGACCAGGTAACGACCGCGGTCGTCGAGCAGGGCTGCGCCCTCGACCGGCGCGCGGAGCCGTTGTCCGTCCGCCGCCTGGATGAGGACCGGCGGCTGGGGCGACTCGGGATCGAGAGGGTGGCTCCAGAGGCCGCGGGAGGCCTCGGTGAGGTACAGCCGCCCGGCGTCGGGGTCGATGGCGCACCCGCTGACGCCCGATCCAAGCTGGAACCGGCGCAGTTCCCGGGAGACTATCTGCCCCTCCGGCCCCTCGCTGATGACGAGGATCCGGACCTCGCCGCGCGAGCCGGTCACCACCGCAGCGACCTGACCGCGCCACTGTCGCATGCAGAAGCCTGTCGGACCGGGGATGTCGGTGCGCAGCGTCCCCCAGCGGACGAACTCGCCGCCCCTCACGTCGTCGAAGCGAAACAGGACCGCCCCCTCCTCGCCCCGAGCGCCGTAGTTGGCGCCCAGCACGGTGAAGCGGCTCTCTTCGGTCGGCAGGACGGCGACGTCCAGATCGCCGAGATGCGGGAGGGCGATGTGCTGAAGGGGCCTTCCGTCGCCCGAGAGAACGTCCAGCCCGGCCGAGCCTGAGAGGATCATCAGTTCGGAGGTGCGAACGCCCGCGAAGGTCGTTTCACGACCGTTCCAGAAGGCGATGTCGTGGGCCTGGGCGCCTCTTCGGCCGCCGGTCTCGGCGCTGGCGGGGACCGGCGCCCCCGGCCCCTGCCGCGTGGCGCACGCGGACAGGACAATCAGCAGAACGGCGCCGAGCGCGCCCGAGAGTCGAGACATGGCATGGCCTCCCTTGCCCTGGGCATGGTGAGGCCATGACGTCGAAATGCAACCTCCGGGAGAGGAGCCGCTCCCCTACCCCGCCCGAACCTCCTCCGGCGCCAGCTCGTACACCGTGGCGCAGTATTCGCAGGTCACGTGGATGCGGCCGTCGGGTTCGACCATGCCGGCGCGCTCTTCGGGGGAGAAGGAGGCGAGCACGGCGCCGATGCGGTCCTTCGAGCAGCGGCATACGGCCTGGAGGGCGCGGGGATCCTCGAGGCGCACGCCGTCCTCGTGGAACAGGCGGAACAGCAGGGTCTCGGGCGTCACCGTCGGGTCGATGAGCTCGTCGTCGCCCAGGGTCTGAAACAGGGCGCGGCTGCGTTCCCACACCTCCTCGGTCGAGCCGCGGGCGGCGTCGCCGGCGATCAGCTGGATCAGCGCGCCGCCGGCGCGCCAGGTCGTGGCCTCGCCGGAGGTCACCGAGCCGACGGCGAGGCGAACCCGGGTGGGGATCTGTTCGGACTGCTGGAAATAGTGCTCGGCCGCCAGCGACAGGCTCTCGCCCTCGATGGGGGTGATGCCCTGGGTGCGCTCGAAGTCGGGGCCCCGGTCGAGGGTCATGACGAACAGGCCCTCGCCCAGCAGGGTCTTCGCGCCGGGGCGCGAGAAGCCCTGCGAGACGGCGGCGACCTCGGCCTCGTCGAAGCGGCAGTAGCCGCGCAGGTGGCCACGGGTGTCGTAGTCGGCGACGACGTAGCGGACCGGGCCGTCGCCCTGGGCCTGGACGATCAGCCGGCCCTCGAACTTCAGGCTGGAGCCGATCAGAGCGGCCAGGGCGCAGGCCTCGCCCAGCAGGCCGGCGACCGGCTCGGGATAGGCGTGGGCCGACAGGATGGCGTCGATGGTTTCACCCAGACGGACCAGGCGGCCGCGCACGGGCCAGCCCTCGATCTGGAAGGCGGCGGCGAGGTTGTCTGTCGGCGCGGCGGCGGGCGCGTGATCGGTCACGGCGGTCCTCTGAAGGGGATGGGGGCGGAAGCGCCGCAAGATAGGCGCCCGTATCGCGATTGGTAAGGGCGGCGTGCTACAGCAGGAACAGGCGGCGCCGCGGCGCCGTTCCTGACGCAGGCCCGAGTCTTCTTCTTCATCGGCGATCCCATGACCAGACCGACGCTCAAACCCCTGAACCAGCAGGCCATCGTGGTCACCGGCGCGACTTCGGGGATCGGCCTGGCGGTGGCCCGGCGCGCGGCGCGGGCGGGGGCCTGCGTCTTCCTGATCGCGCGCGGCGAAAGCGACCTGAAGGCGCTGTGCGAGGAGCTGCAGGCCGCCGGCGCGCGGGTCGCCTGGGCGGTCGCCGACGTTGCCGACCACGAAGCCCTCAAGGAGGCGGCCGGGAAGTGCGTGCGCCTGTTCGGCGGCTTCGACACCTGGGTGAACAACGCCGGCGTGTCGATCTTCGGCGTCATCCGCGAGACCTCGCTGGAAGACCAGCGCCGCCTGTTCGAGACCAACTACTGGGGCGTGGTCAACGGCTCGCTGGTGGCGGCGGATCACCTGCGCGAGCGCGAGGGCGGCGGCGCGATCATCAATGTCGGCTCGATCCTGTCGGACGCGCCGATCCCGGTGCAGGGCGTCTATTCGGCCTCCAAGCATGCGGTGAAGGGGTTCACCAACGCCCTGCGCATGGAGCTGATGCGCGAGGGGGCGCCGGTCGCGGTCAGTCTGGTCAAGCCGGGGGCCATCGACACGCCCTACAACCGGCACGCCCGCAACCTGACCGGCTATGCGATGCAGAATCCGCAGCCGGTCTATGCGACCCATGTGGTAGCCGACACCATCCTGTACTGCGCCTCGCATCCGATCCGCGAGATCACCGTCGGCGGCGGCGGGCGGCTGATCGCCAGCTTCTATTCGGCCCTGCCGGGCGTGGCGGAACCTCTTTTCGCCCGGTTCGCTCCTAGCCTCATGCGGGACAGGCGTTCCGCCTGGCAGCCGGACGAGGACGGGCTCTACGACCCGACCGAGGACGGCCTCGACGAAGAGGTCTACTATCCCATGGTTCGACAGTTCTCCGCCCTCGCCGAGGTTCGCAAGCATCCGGGAATCGCCGCCGGCGTGGTGGCTGTCCTGGCCGGCGTGGGCCTGGCCACCCTGCTGCTGAACCAGCGCACCGGGCCGACGCGGCTGGAGACCCTGCGCGGGCGCTTCAATCCGCGCGAGTGGATGGACGCCACCGGTCTGCGCACGCACATCGACGACCTGGCCGAGACGGTCCGCCGCGGCGTCGGCGAGGTCGGCGATCGCGCCCACGAGTTCGGCGACGAGGCGGCCCACCGCTCGCGCCGCTTCTTCGAGGACACCCGCCGCGGTTCGCGCAAGGCGATGAAGAAGCACGGCCGCCGCGCCCGGCGCTACGCCTCGGAAGCCAGCGACTACGCCCGCGACCACGCGAAGGAAGGCGGCGCCCTTCTGGCCCTGGCCACCATTGCGGCCGCGATCGGGGCGGCGGCCCTGGACGCCCGCCGGCCGGACAGCAAGCTGCGCAGCCTCGGCCGTTTCTGACGCCGCTGCGGCCCGGAGGCCGTTGCTGCAAGTGCGAAGTCGGGCGATGGTCGTCGCATGAGCGCCGCGACCTACGTGTTCGACTTCGATTCGACCCTGGTGGACTTCGAGACCCTCGACGTCCTCGCCGGCGTTGCGCTTGAGGGCCAGGCCGCGGCCGAGGCGACACGAGCGGAGATCGCCCGCCTGACCGACCAGGCCATGGCCGGCGAACTGGCCTTTGGAGAGGCGTTGAGGCGGCGCCTCGCCCTGCTGCCCCTGACCCGTGAGCATGTGCGGGCGCTGGCGGCGCAGGCGGCCGGGAGGCTGGCCCCCTCGGTGGAGCGCAACCTCGACTTCTTCCGCGAGCAGGCCGGACGGGTGGTGATCATCTCCGGGGGCTTCCGCGAGGTGATCGCGGGGGTGGCCGGGAAGCTGGGCGTGCCGCCCGGATGCGTCATCGCCAATGATCTGGTCTACGACGAGGACGGCCGGGTTTCGGGCGTCGCCGACAGCCCCCTGCTCGCCCCGCTAGGCAAGGCCGCGGCGCTGAAGGCGCTGGGCCTCGAAGGCCCCGTGGTCATGGTGGGAGACGGCTGGACCGACGCCGAGGTCCGTCAGGCCGGGGCTGCCGACCGCTTCTACGCCTTCAGCGAGGTCGTGCGCCGCGCGCCGGTCATCGAGGCCGCCGACGCAGAGGTGGGCTCGATCGACGAGCTTCTGCACGCAGAGGGGTTGGCGGGGCGCTGGTCCTATCCGCGCAGCCGCATGCGCATCCTGCTGCTGGAGAACGTCCATCCCGCCGCGGTCGAGCGGCTGGAGGCGGCGGGCTACCGGGTCGAGACCGAGACCCGCGCGCTGGGCGAGGAGGAGCTGATCGAACGGGTTCGCGGCGTGCATGTTCTGGGCGTGCGCTCCAAGACCCAGGTCAGCGCAGCCGTGTTCGACGCCGCTGACAAGCTGATGGCGGTGGCGGCCTTCTGCATCGGGACCAACCAGATCGATCTCGACGCCGCCGCCGCCCATGGCGTGGCGGTGTTCAACGCGCCCTATTCCAACACTCGCTCGGTGGTCGAGCTGGCCGTCGGCCTCACCATCGCCCTGCTGCGCGATGTCACCGACAAGTCCGCCGCCATGCATCGCGGCGAATGGAACAAGTCGGCGTCCGGCGCGCGCGAGCTGCGCGGCAAGACCCTGGGCATTGTCGGCTACGGGGCCATCGGCAGCCAGCTGTCGGTGCTGGCCGAAGCCCTGGGCATGCGCGTGCTGTTCCATGACCTGACCGAACGGCTGGCGCTGGGCAACGCCCGGCGTGCGCCGTCGCTGGCGGCCCTACTGGCCGAGGCCGACGTGGTCAGCCTGCACGTCGACGGACGCGCCGCGAACGCCCACCTGATCGGCGCCGCCGAGCTGGCGGGGATGAAGCCGGGGGCGCTGCTGCTCAACCTGTCGCGGGGCCACGTCGTGGACACCGGCGCCCTGGCCCAGGCTCTGGGCTCGGGTCGGATCGGCGGGGCGGCGCTGGACGTCTTCCCTGAAGAGCCGGCCAGCAACGTCGATCCCTTCGACAGCCCCCTGCGCGGCCTGAGGAACGTGATCCTGACGCCGCATATCGGCGGCTCGACCGAGGAGGCGCAGGAGGCCATCGCGGAGTTCGCCGCCGAGCGGCTGCTGGGCTATCTGAACCGAGGCGACACCACCTTCTGCGTCAACCTGCCGAACGTTCAGCTGGCCGAGGTGTCGGGAGCCCACCGGATCCTGCACATCCACCGCAACCAGCCCGGCGTCCTGGCCGAACTGAACCGCGCCCTCGCCGCCTCGGGCCTGAACATCCTCGGTCAGCACCTGAAGACCGACGAGCGCACCGGCTACGTCATCACCGACGTCGATCGCGACTACGACCGGACGGCCCTGAAGGCGCTGCGCGGTGTGGCCGGGACGCTGCGCTTCCGCATGCTGCACTGAAACCTTACCCGGCGGCATCTTGCGCCCCGGCAAATCAGGCGCAGAGTGCCCGGCAACGGTCGCACGATGACGACCGATGGAGGAGTTTCAATGTCTCGTTTCCTGCGCCACGCGGCTGTCGCCGCGCTCGCCGTCGCCGCCGCCGGGGCGGTCGCCTCGGCCGCCAGCGCCCAGACCTACAGCCGCCTGGTCGTCTTCGGCGACAGTCTCAGCGACAACGGCAACCTGTACGCCGCCACGGCCGGGACCCAGCCGCTGTCGCCGCCCTATTACCAGGGCCGATTCTCCAACGGGCCGGTGTTCACCGAGCTGCTCGGTTTCAACGCCGGCCGCTACGCCGCCGGAGCGCCGGTGACCGGCAGCATCAACCTCGCCTTCGGCGGGGCCCGCACCGACAACGCCGCCAGCCCTCCCGGCATGCGCAACCAACTGCTGGCCTACATGGGCGGCGGCGGCACCTTCGGCGCCAACGACCTGGTCAGCATCCTGGGCGGCGCCAACAACATCTTCCAGGCCTTCCCGGCAGCGGCCGCCAGCCCGGCCACGGCGCAGGCGACCATGCAGACGGTCGCCATGGGCGCCGCCAGCGACATCAACTTCATCGTCGACAGCGTGGCCTCCGCCGGCGCCGGCACCATCCTGGTGACCAACCTGCCACGCATGGGGATCACGCCGCAGTTCTCGGCCAGCAATCCGCTGGTGGGGCCGCAGGGCTCGGCCCTGGCGGACTTCGCCGGCACCAGCTTCAACTCCGCCCTCTCAGCGGGCCTGTTCACGGTGGCCGCGAACAACCCGGGCAGCAACATCATCCTGATGGACCTGTACAAGATCAGCGACACCCTGGCGGGCGCCCCGGGCGCCTTCGGCCTGACCAACGCCAGCGCTTCCTGCTTCAACCAGACGACCCTGACGGTGTGCTCGAACCCCGACGGCTATCTGTACTGGGACGGCGTGCACCCCACCGCCGCCGGCCACCGGCTGATCGCCGCCCTGGCCAACGACTATCTGTACTACGGCGACGTGGGCGCCCACTCGACGGTCCAGGCCGAAACCGCCTTCCGCCAGCGCGAGGACCTGCTGGACCTGGCCAGCGAGAGCCTGTCCGGCCGCGAGGCCTGGGAGCCGGGCGTGCGGCTGACCTTCGGGGCGCTGTACGACTCGGTCGAGACCGACGCCCGCGGCGTGATCGCCGCCGCCGAAGCCAAGGGCTGGGGCGGCCGGGTCGGCCTGGAGCAGACCATTTCCAGCGGTCTCCGCTGGGGTGTGGCCGGCGCCTTCCGCACCGCTGACGTCGAGGCCGGCCCGATGGCCTTCGACCTCGATACGTACGCCCTCGACATCTACGCCGGCTGGCGCTCGGGCGACACGTTCGTCAACGCCACGGTCGGCGGCTCGATCGAGCAGTACGACGACATCACCCGGGCCACCGCCCTGGCCCCCGTCGTCCACACCGGCAAGACCAATGGCGGCAGCGTGGGCGCCCGCGTCCAGGCCGGGACCTGGTTCGACATGGGCGGCGTCGCCCTGTCACCGCGGGTCGCGGTCAACTTCGTCTCGACGGACGTCAACGGCTATGTCGAACAGGGCATCGCCGCGACCTACGAGTACCATGACCGCACCATCCAGTCGGCCAGCGGCGAAGTCTCGCTGCGCGCCGAAGGCGGCGGCGACGGCATGAAGTTCTGGGTCGAGGGCGGCTATCGCGACAGCTTCGGCGACAGCAGCGACGCCGTGCGCGTCGGGATCGCCGGCAACCCGGCCCAGGTGCTGGAGCGCGACTTCGGCGATCCGTTCGGCGGTTCGGTGATCGCCTCGGCTGGTGTCGAGGCCCCGGTCGGCCCGGGCGTCGTCTCGGTCGGCTATCGCGGCCGGTTTGGCGACGCCGCTGACGGCCACGTGGGTGCGATCAGCTTCCGCATCCCTCTGTAGTCGGCCATCTGCGATACCCAACAAGGCGCGTCATCTTCGGGTGGCGCGCCTTTTTCGCGCCTGCCGATTTTGTTGAAACTCTTGAGGTTTCCACCGCTCCGCTGCGACCACCTGTCGCCCCGGGGGAACCTTTTCGGCCCCAAAGTCGCCCAGCCCGGCCCCTAGGAAGGACGTCCTCCCGGTCGCCGGCCGTGAGTGTCGCGAGGACGCGGCCCGCCGGCGCCTTCATCGCTCAATCGAGCCGAAAAGACGGAGCTGACGCCGCCCATGCGACGCCTGTTGCCGACCGCACGGTCATTTCTGTTTCATTCCGGCCAGGCGGCCGCGCTCGCCTCTGTGGCCGTTCTGGCCATGGCCGCCGCGCCGACCCCGGAACCCTATATCGCGATCGAGGAGGCCGAGGCCTCAACGCCTGTGCCGCCGCCGGTGACCGCGGAAGCCCGCCCGGCCGGTCCGATCACCCGCCTGATCGCCTTCGTCGAGCCGCTAAAGGGCTATGCGGTGAACTCCGCCTTCGGCCTGCGCCGCCTCGCCACCGAGGCGCATGCCCGCCAGCACAAGGGCGTGGACATCGCCGCCCCCATCGGCACCAGCGTCTTCGTGGCCTGTGAGGGCGAGGTGATCCGCACCGGTTACGACGCTGGCGGATACGGCCGCTTCATCGAGGTCCGCCACCCTAACGGCATGAGCACCCTGTACGCCCACCTGAGCCGCGTCGACGTGGCCAGCGGCGACCGACTGGGTTCCGGCGAACGGATCGGCCTGGTCGGCACCACGGGCCGTTCGACCGGTCCGCACCTGCACTTCGAGGTCCGCCGCGACCACGCCCAGATCAATCCGGTCTCGGTGCTGGGCCAGGAATTCGAGGTCCGCGTCGAGGCGACCGTCTAACTGCCACGGTTTCTTCACCCCTTTGCCGGATACTCTCCGGCCATAAGGGGGCGCCTTGGACCGGATCCTTTACTGCCTGACGATCGAGCACGACTGGCGCTGGACGCTGGCGGCCGGCGTCCTGTGCGTGCTGGGACTGGCGGTCGCCTTCCGTCTGCTGGTCGAGGCCGGCGCCCTGCAGCGCGCCCGCCGGCGTGAGCTGGCCCTTCTGGGCGCCGTGGTCGGCGGCGTCACCGCCTTCGCCACCCATTTCGCGGCCATGCAAGGCTACAACGCCGGCGGCGAAGTCCGCTACGGCGTGGCCCTGACGCTGATTTCCTTTGTCTTCGGCGTCAGCGGCGTGGCGCTGGGCGCAGTGATCGTGCTGATCAAGCCGGGCCACCTGCATCGCGCGCTCGGCGGCATGGTCGGGCTGTCCGGCGTGGGCGCCATGCATTTCGTCGGTATAGCCGCGCTCGAACTGCCGGGTCGCGCCATCAGCCTGAGCCCCGCCCTGGCCCTGACCGCCATTGCGGGGGGCCTCGCCATCGCCCTGTTCACCGGCGCCGTCATCCACGGCAAGGGCGCCCTCCGCTTCCTCGCGACTTCGCTGGCGTCGGCCCTGTCGATCATCTTCCTGCACTATGTGGGAATGAGCGCCATGATCGTGACGCCCGCCGTCACGGGAGCGCCCGCGCTGGGGCCCAGCCTCTCCGGCTCGACCATGCTGGTCGTGCTGACCGGCCTGGCCATGGCGATCGTGGCCGTCGCGGGGGCGGTGGCGTGGATGGGCTATTTCTCCCGTTCGACCGCCCTGAACCAGATCCGGGAGGCCATCGACGCCATGCCGGACGGCCTGGCCTTCTTCGACGCCGACGACCGCCTGGTGCTGTGGAACAACCGCTACGACGAGGTGAACCCCGAGCTGTCGTCCAACCTGCAGGCCGGGATGACCTTCCGCGAGATCATCCAGATCGGCCTCGACCAGGGACTCTACGCCGAGGCCAAGGGTCGCGAGGAGGAGTGGATCGCAGAGCGGATGGAGTCGCGCCGCGCCCTGTCGGCGATGATGGAGCAGCGCATCGCCGGCGATCGCTGGCTGCGGGTCGCCGACCGTCGCACGGCCGCCGGCGGCATCGTCACCGTCTGCCCCGACATCACCGACCTGAAGAACGACGCCCGCGCCCTGGCCGAGGCGCGCGACGCGGCCCAGGCCGCCAACGCCGCCAAGAGCCAATTCCTGGCCAATATGAGCCACGAGATCCGCACGCCGCTGAACGGGGTGATCGGCCTGGCCCAGGCGCTGGGCGGCACCCGGCTGACGCCGCAGCAGACCGAGATGCTGGATCTGATCCAGTCGTCAGGGCGCACGCTGCAGGTGCTGCTCAGCGACATCCTCGACCTGGCGCGCGTCGAATCGGGCCGCCTGGAGCTGTGCGAGGAGGCCTTCGACCTCGGCCGCGCGGTGCGCGACGCCGCCCAGCTGTACGAGGCTTCGGCCCGCGAGAAGGGCCTGCAGTTCTTCGTCGACATCGCCCCGGACGTGGATCGGTGGATCGTCGGCGACGTCGTGCGCCTGAAGCAGATCCTGACCAATCTGGTGTCCAACGCGGTCAAGTTCACCGGCGAGGGCTTCGTCAGCCTGACCGCCGCGCCGGGCCCCGCCCGCGACGGCGCGCCGACCCTGCGCTTCTCGGTCGAGGACACCGGCATCGGCTTCGACAGCCAGACTCGCGACCGCCTGTTCAGCCGCTTCGAGCAGGCCGACGGGGCGATCACCCGCAAGTTCGGCGGCTCGGGGCTGGGCCTGGCCATCTCACGCCAGTTGGCCGAGATGATGGGCGGCGACCTGGACTGCGAGAGCGAGCCCGGCGGCGGTTCGGCCTTCATCCTGACGGTGCCCTTCCGCCCCGCAGAGGCGCCGGGCGCCACGGCCCCGGCGGCGGGCGAGGACGCCGCTGCCGCGACCGGCACCGTCCGCGTCCTGCTGGCCGACGACCACCCGGTGAACCGCCGTGTGGTCGAGATGATCCTCGCCCAGGCCGATGTCGCCCTGACCTCGGTCGAGGACGGCGCCCAGGCGGTGCAGGCCGCGCGTGACGGCGACTACGACCTGATCCTGATGGACATGCAGATGCCGGTGATGGACGGGCTGTCCGCGACGCGGGAGATCCGGCTGCACGAGGCCGCCATGGGGCTGGAGCGGACGCCGGTGGTCATGCTGACCGCCAACGCCCTGCCCGAGCACATCGCCGCCGGCGAGGCGGCGGGGGCGGACCGCCACCTGGCCAAGCCCTTCGACGCCGCCGAGCTGCTCGGCCTCGTCGTCGAACTTCCGCGCGGCGGGGCCCGCTCGATCGCCGCCTGAGCCTATTCGTAGCCGTGGGCGGCCTCGTTGATGACCTGCGAGGGCATCTGCGAGAAGTCGACGCTGACCGGCTGGGCCAGCTTGCGCTGGAAGGTGCCGATCACGTGCTCGAGGCGACGGCGCACCTCGCGCTCGGCCTCGGTCCCGGCGTCCAGCGACAGCGGGGCGAGGCAGAAGTCGATGATGGCCTGGGGACGGGTCATCGGTTCCATGGGGTCTCTCCTTATTCCGCCGCCACGAACTGGGCGGCCTCGGTGGAATCCTTGAGGGCGGTGGTCGACGACTGGCCGTTCGAGATGACCGTGGCGACCTGGTCGAAGTAGCCGGTGCCGACCTCGCGCTGGTGGCGGGTGGCGGTGTAGCCGGCCGCCTCGTTGGCGAACTCGCGCTGCTGCAGCTCGGAATAGGCCGCCATGCCGCGGTCGCGGTAGCCGGTGGCCAGCTCGAACATCGAGTTGTTCAGGGCGTGGAAGCCGGCCAGGGTGACGAACTGGAACTTGTAGCCCATGGCCCCCAGCTCGCGCTGGAACTTCGCGATGGTGTCCTTGTCCAGTTTGGCTTCCCAGTTGAACGAGGGCGAGCAGTTGTAGGCCATCAGCTTGCCGGGGTGCTCTTTCTGGATCGCCTCGGCGAACTTGCGGGCGTCGTCCAGATCGGGGTGCGAGGTCTCCCACCACAGCAGGTCGGCGTATTTGGCGTACGACAGGCCGCGAGCGATGCAGTGATCCAGGCCCGTGCCCGGCTTCAGCCGATAGAAGCCTTCCGGCGTGCGGTTTTCACGGTCGATGAAGGGATGGTCCCGCTCGTCGATGTCAGAGGTGATCAGTTGAGCCGACTCCGCATCGGTGCGCGCCACCGTCAGGGTCGCGACGCCGCAGACGTCGGCGGCCAGGCGGGCGGCGATCAGGTTGCGCTCGTGCGCCTGGGTCGGGATCAGCACCTTGCCGCCGAGGTGGCCGCATTTCTTCTCCGAGGCCAGCTGGTCCTCGAAGTGTACGCCCGCGGCGCCGGCCTCGATGAAGGCCTTCATGATCTCGAAGCTGTTCAGCGGTCCGCCGAAGCCGGCCTCGGCGTCGGCCACGATGGGGGCGAACCAGTCGCGCTTCGCCCCGCCCTCGGCGTGCTCGATCTGGTCGGCCCGCTGCAGGGTGCGGTTGATGCGGCGGCACAGTTCGGGCGCGGCGTTGGCCGGATACAGCGACTGGTCCGGATACATGGCCGAGGCGGTGTTGGCGTCGGCGGCGACCTGCCAGCCCGACAGGTAAATGGCCTTCAGCCCGGCCTTGACCATCTGCATGGCCTGGTTGCCGGTCACGGCGCCAAGGGCGTTGATGTACGGCTCGCTGTGCAGCAGCTCCCACAGGCGGTTGGCGCCGCGCTCGGCCAGGGTGTGGGTGATCGGCACCGAGCCGCGCAGACGCAGCACGTCTTCAGGCGTGTAGGGTCGGTCGATGCCGTCGAAACGGCCGGCGGGGGACGGGACGAGGTCAGCGAAGCTGGTCATGGCGGTTCTCCAATGCCGATGCGCGGCGATGTCGGAGAGGAGAACACCCGAAAGTCAAAACTGATACAGCCGCCACTCTCAAGGCGAGGTCGTTTGGTCACATCGTGACACTTGCTGTTAAGTCATTTTGTGACATCGTGCGGGCATGGACGTCGCCGACCGCAAGCTGTTCCTCGGCGGCCGCCTCAAGCGGCTGCGGCGCGATCTGGGCCTGACCCAGACGGCGATGGCCGCCGATCTCGGCTGTTCGCCCAGCTATCTCAACCACATAGAGCGCAACCAGCGGCCGGTGTCGGCCCAGCTGCTGCTGCGTCTGGCCGAGACCTACGACGTCGACCTGCGCACCTTCGGCCCGTCCGGCGGCCCGGCCACCGAGGCCAGCCTGACCGAGGCCTTCGCCGATCCCGTGTTCCAGGGCCTTGCCGTGCCGCGTCATGAGATCGTCCAGCTGGCCGAGGACCAGCCCGCCGCCGCCGACGCCCTGCTGCGCCTGTACCGAGCCTTCGCGGACCGCCGCGCCCGTGAGGCGGTCGAGGCGGGGACGACCGGCGTCGGGGACGAGACCCCCGCCGACTGGGTGCGCGAGTACGTCCAGTCGCGGCGCAACCACTTTCCCGAGCTGGACGCCGCCGGCGAGACGCTGGCCGCGGCGCTGGAGGCCGAGGCGCCCGGGGAGCCGTTCGAGACCCGCGCCCGCGCCCGGCTGCAGGCCCGCCATGGCCTGAGCGTCCGCACCCTGCCCGACGACGTCATGGTCGAGTGGACCCGCCGCTTCGACCCGCACCGCCGGCGTCTGCTGCTCTCCGAGACCCTCGGCCCCTCCTCCCGCGCCTTCGCGGTCGCCTTCCAGCTGACCCTGGCCGAGCACGACGCGGAGCTGACCGCCCTCGCCGACGCCGCCGGTGCCCCCGACGAGCCGACGCGCCGCCTGCTGAAGGTGTCCCTGGCCAACACCCTCGCCGCCGCCGTGCTGATGCCCTACGCCGCCTTCCAGGCCACCGCCGAGGCGACCGGCTACGACCTCTCCCGCCTGCAGGCCCGCTTCGGCGTGTCCTTCGAACAGGCCGCGCATCGCCTGACCACCCTGTCGCGCCCCACCGCCCGCGGCGTGCCCTTCTTCCTCATGCGGGTGGACCAGGCCGGCAATGTCTCGAAGCGCTTCGCAGCCGGCGCCTTCCCCTTCTCGCGCTTCGGCGGGGCCTGCCCGCGTTGGCGCCTGCACAGCGCCTTCCGCACCCCCGGCCGCATCGTCACCCAGATCGTCGAGACGCCGGACGGCCAGCGCTGGTTCACCCTCGCCCGCACCGTCGACCGGCAGGGCCGCGACGCCTTCACCGAGACCCACGACCTCGCCGTCGGCCTCGGCTGCGAGCTGAAGCACGCCCACCGGCTGATCTACGCCCGCGGTCTCGACCTGACGGCGCCCGAGGTCACCCCCATCGGCCCCGCCTGCCGCCTGTGCCACCGCCACCCCTGCGCCGAACGCGCCGCCCCGCCAGTGGATCGCCCGCTGACCGTCGACGACTGGTCCAAGTCGGTGAGCCCCTATCCGTTCGCGGCGGGGTGATGTTCGCTCGCATGGCCGCCCGTGGTATGGTGAGCCATGGCCGATGGCGCTCCCACCCGCACGCTCAGCGTGACCCTGCCCCGGACGATGGCGGACGACCTCGAAGAGGCCGCTCAAGACTCAGGCATGGAGCTCGACCGCTACCTCGGTGAACTGATCGCCGACGTTTTCGGCGAAGGCCCCTCCCGGCGTCAGGACGGCGCCGCTCGCGCCTTTCAGGAATCGGCCGCATCGGCCGCCCTTGAAGCGTACGACCGCACCGGAGAGTGGGTCGGACCCGATGACGCCTTCGCCGCTGTCGATAGCGCGCTCGGCGAGCGCGAGCGGCGGTGAAATACGCGGTCAGGCTGACGCCGGCCGCGCAGCGCGATCTCGTCCGCTTGATTGTCTTTCTCGCAGAGCAGAGCCCTCGCGCCGCACTCCGGGCGCAGCGCCTCCTGCAGGCCCGGATCCGTTCGCTGGCCAGGATGCCGGCGCGGGCGCGCAGGCTGCCGTCGGGTCTGCACGTCCTCGACGTCCCCTTCGGCGACAGCGGTTATGCGATCTGGTTCGGCCTTCGCGACGACCATGGCGTCGTCGCCCGCATCTTCCACATGCGGGAGGACCGCTAGGGGGTTGAGCCTCAGACTCCGATCACCACCCCCGCCCGCTCCAGCAGTCCATTCACCACCGCCGCGGCGTCCTGCGAACCCCGGTCGAGCAGCATTTCGATATCCGCCCGCAGCGACGGATCGCCGGAGATCGCGTCGAGACGGTCCAGCCATTCGTCGCGGGTCAGCACGCCGTCCTCGCGGTTCTCGTCGATCAGCGGTTTGAGGAAGTCGAACCAGTCGCCGCCGGCGGCGCGCTTCTGGGCCGCCTCGGCGACGAGGGCGAAGACCGCGCCGCAGGCGTAGTAGGCGCGGTGTTGGCCGCGCGAGGCCGCCGTCTCGACCGGCTGGACGGCCAGCCGGCCGCAGTCGTTCACCGCCTCCTGCTCCGGGACCGCCATGTCGTAGGCGGAATCCAGGGCGCCCGTGGCGCGGATGGCCATCAGGTCGGCGCCGCCCTCGGTGATCCAGGCGTCGCGGCTGCGCTCGTAGCGCACCGTCTGGCCCAGCCAGAAATGCGCGCTCTCGTGGCTGATGAACCACCGGTTCTGCGACTCGCCCTCGGCCGAAGGCCTGACATTGCCGACGCCCTCGAAGGTCATGACGATCAGGCCGGGCAGCACGGACCCGCCCATGCTCTGGACCTCGGGGGTGGGGCCGCGCCAGCTGGCCATGATAGTCGGGCGGTCGGTCTGGCCCGGTCCCAGCCGGCGGACATAGTGGTCCGCCACGCGGGGCGAGAAGTGCTCGATCATCGCCGCGACCCAGGTCGGCAACTGGGGATCGACCACCGTCACCAGCCGCGGGCTTTCCTGCATCTGGGCGTCGCCGAACAGCACATAGGTCGCCCCGTCCTCGGTCACTCCTTCGTCCACCCGTTGGCCCTGCAGCAGCACCGGCCCGGCCCGGTCGCGCCAGGTGACGCGGGCGTTGCTCATGCCGATGTCGGCGCCGTTCAGGTCGTCGCCCGCATTCCGCGCGGCCTCCAGCGAAGGCAGGGCGAAGACGTCGAAGGCGCCCGTGAATAGCGCCGTGGAGCCGTCGGTGAAGGCGAGTACGCCATAGTCCGCTTCCAGGTTGTGGTCGCGCGGGGTCAGGCGAAGGCTCACCTGCCGGGGCACGGGTCCGCCGTCCAGGGTCCGCAGCACGTCCAGTTCGCCGACCCGCTCGAGGACCACGCCCGGGGTGGCGGACACCCAGTCCGTCGGCCGCCAGGGCTCTCGCGTGCGGTTGATCCGGGACGACCGGATGAAGGCCCACACGGGCGCGTCCTGGTTGAAGGCGTAGTCGGCCGTCCACAGATCGCCGTCGCGCGTCACCGTGACCTCCACCGGCCCGGGCGCCGCCGCCACGACGGCCGAAACCGGGGCCGCCGCACCCGCCACGCAGACCGCCAGCGCCGCCGCCGCGATCCAGCTCGCCTTCAAACCACCCATGTCGCCTCCGCAATCTGCGGCCGGACGCTAGCTTGGCGGTGCTGGCGGCGTCGTCTTAATTCCGGTTCAGGCTTCGGCCCGTTCGAGGGCGCGGCCCGCCGCCGCCAGCTCCCCGGCCATCACGGCCTTCAGCCGGGACGGCTGCAGGATGGTCACCTGCTCACCCCAGGTGAACAGATGCCAGGCCAGCTCGCGCATGCCCGAGGCGCGGAAACGCACCAGCACCGAGCCGTCGGGCTGATCCTCCACCGTCTGGGTCGGATGCCAGCGCCAGGCGCGGGCCTCGTCGGCGCCCTCTGGCGCGACGCGCAGGGCCACGTCCTCGATGGCGTCCTGGTAGATGCCGAATGACTGGCTGGCGAAGGCGGCGAGGTCGAAGTCGGCCGGGGGCGCCGCCGTCCCCTCCTCGGCCCGCACCGCGCTCATCCGGTCGAGGCGGAAGGTGCGGATGTTGCCGGTCTCCCGGTCGGCGGCGACCAGATAGTTGGCGCGACCGAACATCACCCCGCAGGGAGCGACGCTGCGCCGCCGCGCCTCGGCCCCGGGCCGGCTGTAGATGAAGCCCAGCGGCCGCCCGGCCAGAATGGCCTGGCGTATCTCGGCCAGCACGGTCTCGTCGGCCGACGGACGCGGGCCCGCCTGCACGGCGATGGTCTCGGCGCGGACCAGGGCTTCGAGGTCGGGGGCCAGCCGGTTCAGCGCGGTCGACCGCATGGCCGACTTCAACTTGCGCTCCAGCGCTTCCAGCGCCGCCGCCCGGCCCGGCTCGCCGCTGGCCCGCAGGGCCTGCGCCGCCTTCGCCAGTTCGATCAGTTCGGTCGCCGTCGGGGCCTGTTCGAAGGCCGACAGGCCGCCGCGGATGCGCCAGCGCTTGTGCGGCGGGTCGGACACCTCGTCCGTCTGGGGAAACAGGGCGATGACGGCGTCCCGCAGCCGCTCGGCCGTGCGACGCGCCACCCCGAACTCGCGGGCGATGTCCTCCAGCGTCAGGCCCTCGGCGCTGGCCGCCATGCGCCGCGCCAGGTCGATCACCATGGCCGCCTTGTCGTGTCTCATCGCCGGCAGAAAAGCATACGTCCGATTTTGACGCAACGCTGCCG
Source organism: Pseudomonadota bacterium (assembly GCA_023416055.1). GTDB lineage: Bacteria > Pseudomonadota > Alphaproteobacteria > Caulobacterales > Caulobacteraceae > Brevundimonas. The sequence continues at coordinate 26,203 of JAEZIH010000293.1, forward strand.
CATAGTCGCATCATCGACAGATCACAGCTCCAGGAGCTTCCCAAATGGCCCGCGCCTTCGCCCCCCACCCCGCCGTCGCCGCCTCGCGCTACATGATCGTGCCCTGCGAGGCCGAGGGCTGCGGCGACCTCGCCGTCATCTGGGACCGTCTGGAGGAACAGGTGATCGACGTCATCGACGCCGGCCTGTCCGCCCGCTACGCCGATGAGGACGCGCTGTGGGACGAGGCCCGCCCGGCCTTCGATCCCGCCGTCGATTTCCGCATGGCGGCCTGATCGCCTCGCCCCGCTTGCGGCCGCGGCCACGGACCGCTAGCCCTCCTCCGTCCGGGGAGGAAGTGCAGGCATGGCGACGCAGTCGACGCAGACGATGGATGGGGCCCAGCTGGTCAATGCGGCCCTGGCCGCCTTCCAGGCCCGCGAGCGAGACGACGCCGCCGTCCTGCTGGCCAAGGCGATCCAGGTCGATCCGCCGCTCGGCGCCCGCTGGGCCTCGGTCTCGCGTCTGGCCGCCACCATCGGCGAGATCACCCTCGCCCTCGTCGCCGCGCGCAAGCACGTCGCCGCGACGCCGACCGCCGAGGCCCGCCTCGCCTACGCCCAGCTGCTGATCCAGAGCGGCCGCACCCAGGAGGCCCTGCGAGAGGGCGCGGCCCTGGTCCGCCAGCGGCCCAACGATCCGGCCGCCCTGCATTTCCTCGCCACCTGCCAGGTGCAGCTGGGCGACCACGACGCGGCCGTGGCCAACCTGCGCCGCATCATCGCCCTGCCGGGCGTCCAGCTGGGGGCCGAGAACGCGTGGCACGTGCTGGCCGACATCAAGAAGTTCACCGCCGACGACCCCGACATCCCGCAGATGGAGGCCATGCTGGCCCGCATCGGGACCACGGAGGCGAACCGCCAGAACCGCATCGTCATGCTCTATGCGCTGGGCAAGGCGCTGGACGACGCCGGCCGGACCGAGCGCGCCTTCGCCTGCTTCGACGAGGCGGCCCGGCTGCAGAAGATCGACAGCACCTTCAACGCTCCGCTGGCCGACGCCTTCGTCGACGCCGTGGTCAAGGGCTACGACCGCGCCTTCATGGACAGCCTGCCGAAGAGCACCGTCGACAGCGACCGCCCGATCTTCGTGCTGGGCCTGCCCCGCTCGGGCACCACACTGGTCGAACAGATCCTGGTCAGCCATTCGCAGGTCGTTGACGGGGCCGAGGCCAATCTGTTCCGGCCCGCCGCCATGGCCATCAGGGGCTATACGCCCGAGGAGGTCCGCGCCTCATTCGCCCGGCCCGACGCCGCCGACCTGCCCGACCGCATCGCCCGGGCCTATCTGCATCTGGTCGACGAGCGTTTCGGCAAGACCGGCCGCATCGTCGACAAGACCCTGAACCAGACCCGCTACCTGGGCCTGATCCACCAGATCCTGCCCAAGGCGAAGCTTATCTGGCTGCGCCGCGACCCGGCCGGCATCGCCTGGTCCTGCTACCGCACCCGCTTCGCCCGCGGCGTCGACTGGCCCCGCTCGCTGACCGACATCGCCGCCTATTTCAAGGGCGAGGACCGGCTGCACGCCCACTGGTCGGAGGTCTTGGGAGACGCCCTGCTGACCGTGCCCTACGAGGCCCTGGTCGACGACCCCGAGACCTGGATGCGCCGCATCATCGCCCACGCCGGTCTGGAGTGGGAGGACGGCGTCCGCGACTTCCACAAGACCGAGCGCGCCGTCACCACCGCCAGCTTCGCCCAGGTGCGCAAGCCGATGTACGCCTCGTCCAAGGCGGCGTGGAAACGCTACGAGACCCAGCTGAAGCCGTTCTTCGACGCCTACGGCAGGGACTGATCAGGCCGTCCCGTAGCGCGCGAGCATGGTCTCAACGCACCACTGG
>JAEZIH010000295.1 GCA_023416055.1 Pseudomonadota bacterium
GTGGCGCACCCGACACGATTCGAACGTGTGACCTTTGCCTTCGGAGGGCAACGCTCTATCCAGCTGAGCTACGGGTGCGTCTGCGGCCGGGGCCGGGAGGAAGGCCTCTACAGCAGGAGCGGCCCGCCCTCAATCCCGAATGCGCAGGCGCTTGGCGAGTGGGGCGGCTGGGCCTAGCGTGCGGCCGCTCACCGACGGGAGAAACCGATGCGCGCTTTCCTGATCAGCCTGCTGTGCCTGCTCGGCGCCTGCGCCACCGCCCCGGCGGCGGGGGCTCCCGACCCGTCCGGCGACAGCCTCGACGCCATCGCCCGCGACTACGTCGCCCTGATCCTCGAGATCGGCGAGCACGAGGAGGGCTATGTCGACGCCTATTACGGGCCGGAGGAATGGGCCGCGGCGGCGAAGGCCGACCCGCGCACGGTGCCCCAGCTGATCCAGGGCGCCGCCGCCCTGACCGAACGCCTCGAGGCCGTCTCCGCGGCGGGCGCCGATCCGGTCGTGGCGCAGCGCAGGCAGTATCTGCTGGCCCACGTCTCGGCCGCTGCGGCCCGGCTGCGCATGATCTCGGGCGAGAAGATGGGCTTCGCCGACGAGGCCGAGGCCCTGTTCGGCATCCGTCCTGAACTGCCGCCGCTGGCCAGCTTCGATCCGGTGCTGGCCGAGATCGACGCCCTGCTGCCCGGCGACGGCCCCCTGGCCGACCGGGTCAACGAATTCCGTTCCCACTACGTCATTCCGCAGGACCGGCTGCAGGCGGTGATGGACGCCGCCATCGCCGAGTGCCGCCGCCGCACCGCCCGGCACATCCGCCTGCCGGCGCACGAGAATTTCACGCTCGCCTTCGTCGGCGACAAGCCGTGGTCGGGGTACAACTACTACCAAGGGAATTCCCAGTCGAAGATCGAGATCAACGCCGACTTCCCGATCTACACCGAGCGCGCCATCGATCTGGGCTGCCACGAGGGCTACCCCGGCCACCACGTCTACAACGCCCTGCTTGAGCAGACCTTCGTGCGCGGGCGCGGCTGGGTCGAGATGAGCGTCTATCCGCTGTTCTCGCCGATGAGCTTCGTGGCCGAGGGCAGCGCCAACTACGGCATCGACCTGGCCTTCCCCGGCGACGAGGGCCTGGCCTTCGAGCGCGAGGTGCTGTTCCCCCTGGCCGGTCTCGATCCCGCCACGGCCGAGAAGAAGGCCCGCCTCGGCGAGTTGACCCGGCGGCTGGCGCGGGCCGAATACACCATCGCCGACGCCTGGCTGGCCGGCCGCATCGACCGCGAGATCGCCATCGAACAGCTGATGAAATACAGCCTCGCCGACCGGGCCAAGGCGACCCAGCGTCTGCGCTTCATCGACACCTACCGCAGCTACATCATCAACTACGGCCTCGGCCGCGACGTGGTGCAGGCGTGGGTCGAGGACCAGGGCGGCGACCGCTGGGCCGCCATGGAGCGGCTCCTGTCCAGCCAGATCCTGCCGGTGAACCTGGTCGACTAGCGGCGAGCGGCCGGTGATCGGCGACGACCGGCCGGCCCTTCACTGCGCCAGCATGCCCCCGTCGATGCGGAACTCGGCCCCGGTGACGAATTTGCTCTCGTCCGAGGCGAGGTAGAGGACGCAGTACGCCACGTCGTCGGGCTCGCCGATGCGCTTCAGCGGAATGCCGCGCGCCAGCTTCTCGTGAGCCAGGCTCTCGTCGCCGCCGGCCATGGCGACGAAGGGGTCGAGGATCGGCGTCTTGATGAACACCGGGTGCACCGAATTGCAGCGCACGTTCCAGCCGGCTTTCGCCGCCTCCAGCGCCACGGTCTTGGTGTACATCCAGACAGCGGCCTTGGTGGCGTTGTAGGCCCCCATGCCCGGGGCGGCGGCGAGGCCGGCCACCGAGGAGATGTTGACGATCGACCCGCCGCCAGCGGCGCGCAGGTGCGGCATGGCGTACTTGCAGCCGAACATGACGCTCTCGACATTGACCGCCTGAACCCGGCGCCAGTTCTCCAGCGTGTCCTGCTCGGCCCAGGCCATGTCGCCGCCGATGCCGGCGTTGTTGACCAGCACCGACAGGCCGCCCATGGCCGCCGCGGCCTGGTCGACCACCGCCGCCCACTGCGCCTCGTCGGTGACGTCGTGGGCGAAGGCGAAGGCCGCCCCCGGCCGCGCCGCATTGATCTCGTCGGCCAGCGCCTGCACCCCGTCGAGGTTCAGATCCGTCAGGGCCACCTTCGCCCCTTCGCGGGCCAGCATCCGCGCCATGGCCTGGCCCAGGCCGCCCGCCGCGCCGGTGATCAGCGCCGCCTTGCCGGCGACCCGGCCGCTCATTTCGCCCCCATGGCCGCGGCGGCGGCGTCGATGAAGCGGGCCATGTCGAGGTCCCGCTGCGTCACCCCGCCGGCGTCGTGGGTGGTCAGCACCACCTCGACGCGGTTGTAGACATTGAACCATTCCGGATGGTGGTCGACCTTGTCGGCGTACAGGGCCACCCGGGTCATGAAGCCGAAGGCCGTATTGAAGTCGGCGAACTCCAGCTTGCGCGCGATCGCCGGCCGCTCGCCGGGATGGGCGCTCCACGCAGGGAGCCCCGCGAGCACCTGCCCGACCTCCAGTCGCTCGACCATCTGCGCCTCCCCAATGCCGTCGCCGCGCCCGCGCGCGGCACGACCGGCCTATCCCGAGCGACCCGCGCCGACAAGCGCCGGCGAGCAGGAACGCCGTGCGAAGCTTGGGCGTTATGCCCGCCGGACGAGAGACGGAGCGCGCAGATGGACAATCTATGGATCGCCGCCCTCGACCCCTCCGACCGGCGGCGGCTGGAGCCGCATCTGCGCGAGCGGCCCTTCGCCCAGGGCCAGATGCTCTACGACGCCGGCGAGGCCGTCGACGAGGTGTGGTTCCCGATGAGCGGCGTGGTCTCGCTGATGACCATGGTCGACGACGAGCGCATGGTCGAGACCGCCGCCATCGGCCGCGAGGGACTGGTCGGGGTGACCTGCGGCCCGCTCAACGCCCGCGCCGCCAGCCGCGCCATCGCGCAGGTCGATGGCGTCTCGGCCTGCTGCCCGGCGGATGTCTTCGGCGAGGCGCTGGAGCGCAGCGAGGCCATGCGCGTGGCGCTGGCCAGATTCACCGAGAGCCTGTTCGCCCAGGTGCAACAGACCGCCGCCTGCAACGCCCAGCACCGGCTGGACGAGCGGCTGGCCCGCTGGCTGCTGACCATCCACGACCGCGCCGACGCCGACCGCTTCGCCCTCACCCAGGCCGACATCGCCGGCATGCTGGGGGTGCGCCGCGCCACTGTGTCGGAGGTCGGCTCGGCGCTGGAGGACAAGGGGCTGATCCGCCGCGGCCGCGGCTGGGTCGAGGTGCTGGACCGCCCCAGGCTCGAGCGCGCCTCGTGCGGCTGTTACGCACTGATGCGGGGGGTGATGCAGGACCTCGGCGTGCCGCGTCCAGCGGCCGGACGCTGACGACTTTGCAGCACGCCGTTTTCCGGGGAAGTATCGGCGCATGACCGACGCTCCCCCGCCGTCCGCGCCGCTTCCCGATGCGGACCCCCGGCCCGCCCGCCGCCTCCGCCTGCCGGCGTGGACGGCCCGCGCTGTCTTCGAGGCGGTCCTGATCGTCTTCTCGGTGGTGCTGGCCCTGGCGGCCAGCGGCTGGGGCGAGGATCTCCGCACCGCGGCCCGCGTGGAGGACATGCGCGGCTTCCTCGCCGCCGAGATCCGTCAGAACCGGGCCAGCCTGCAGAGCCCGGAACTGCTGCCGCACCACGAGGACCTGAAGCGGAAGTTCGGACGCGCCGCGGGCCGTCAGGCGGATCCCGTCGACGCGGAGGCGACGCGCATCGCCATGCAGAGCCTGTTCGACACCGGCCTGCATCCGCCCGAGCTGCGCGACGCCGTATGGACCAGCGTCAGCCAGGGCGACCTGATCGAGCACATGGCGTTCGAGGAGATCTTCGCCCTCGCCGAGGCCTACAAGGCGCAGCGCGAGCTCGAGGACTGGACCGACCAGGCCGCCGAGGCCGCCCTCTCCCTGTTGGACATGCTGGACGATCCACGCGCCGCCAAGCTGCGCCTGACGCGGATGACGCTGCTGCTCGAGGACGTGGCCAGTCGCGAGCGGCGGCTGATCGCCCTCTACGACCGCGCCCTCGCCCGCCTCGAGGGCGAAGCCCCCGCGACCGCGAGGCGTGGTGACGCCGCGCCCGCGACCCGCTAGACGCAGCCCATGACCGACGCCGCCCCCCCCTCCGGCAAGACCTCGTCCTTCGGCTTCCGCGACGTCGACGCGCGGGAAAAGGTGCAGATGGTCCGAGGCGTCTTCGACAGCGTCGCCTCCAACTACGACCTGATGAACGACCTGATGAGCGCGGGCGTGCACCGGCTCTGGAAGGACGCGGCGGCGGCCAAGCTGAACCCGCGTCCGGGCGAAACCATCCTCGACGTCGCGGGCGGCACCGGCGACATGGCCCGGCGCTATGCGAAGATGGCGCGCGCGGCTCAAAACCGGCGCGGCGGGGCCGACGCTTCGGTGATCGTGCTCGACTACAACGCCGAGATGATCATGGCCGGGGTCGACAAGGGCGGCGAGCCGGAGATGAGCTGGAGCGTCGGCGACGCCATGGCCCTGCCGCTGCCGGACGCCTCGGTCGCCGCCAATTCGATCAGCTTCGGCATCCGCAACGTGGCCGACATCCCCCAGGCCCTGCGCGAGGCGCGGCGGGTGCTGAAGCCCGGCGGCCGCTTCCTGTGTCTGGAGTTCTCGCGTCCGATCGCCGGCTCGATCCGCAAGGCCTACGACGCCTGGTCCTTCCACGCCATTCCGCGCATCGGCCAGTGGGTGGCCAGGGATCGCGACAGCTACCAGTACCTGGTGGAGAGCATCCGCCGCTTCCCCGACCAGTCGACCTTCAGGGCGATGATCGAGGAGGCCGGATTCAGCCGCGTCTCGGTGACCAACCTGTCCGGCGGAGTGGCCGCCATTCACTTCGGGTGGGCGATCTGACCCGGCGCATCGATCCCGCCACGCCCCCGCCGCCGCCGGCCACAGTCCCCGTGCGCCATCCGGTGGACGCCCTCGTGCGCCTGCTGGGCTGGGGCTGGGTGCTGGTCCGCCACGACGCCCTGCTGCCGCGTGAGATCACCCCCCTGCTGCCGGTCTGGATCCGCTGGATCGCGCATCTCCTGCACGCCTTCGCCGGCCGCGAGGGCAGGGCGGGGCGGCCGGGTCAGCGACTGGGCAAGGCCTTCGAACACCTCGGCCCGGTGGCCATCAAGCTGGGGCAGGTGCTGGCTACCCGCGCCGACATCTTCGGCGTCGAGTTCGCCCGCGATCTCGGCCGGCTGAAGGACGCCCTCGCGCCCTTCCCGGTCGAGCAGGCCCGGCGCGAGATCGAGCGTTCGCTGGGCCGTTCCGTCGAGTCGCTGTTCACCGACTTCGGCGCCCCCGTGGCCGCCGCCTCCCTCGCCCAAGCCCATCCGGCCACCCTGGCGGACGGCCGCCGCGTGGCGGTCAAGGTGCTGCGCCCCGGGGTCGAGCGGCGCGTGGCCCAGGGCCTCGACTCGATGCGCCTCGCCGCCCGTCTGGCGGTCCGCTTCGTGGTCCCGGCCCGGCGGCTGGAGCCCGCGGCCTTCGTCGAGACCATCGCCCGCGCCCTGACGCTTGAGCTGGACATGCGGCTCGAGGCCGCCGCCGCCTCCGAGCTGCGCGACATCATGGAGCGGGCGCGCGACACGGGCGGCAGCCACATGACCGCCCCGGCGGTGATCTGGGACGGGGTCGGCAAGCGGGTGCTGACGCTCGAATGGGCCCCCGGTCTGCCGATGACCGACCCGGCCGCCGTGGAGCAGGCCGGCCTCGACCGCAACGCCCTCGCCGACCACGTCGTCCAGGCCTTCCTGACCCAGGCCCTCGATTACGGCGCCTTCCACGCCGACCTGCACGAGGGGAACCTGTTCTGCCACGCCCCGGCCGAACTCACCGCCATCGACTTCGGCATCGTCGGGCGCCTCGGTCCGGCCGAGCGGCGCTACCTGGCCGAAATCCTGTGGGGCTTCCTGAGCCGGGACTACGACCGCATCGCGCGAGTGCATTTCGAGGCCGGCTACGTGCCGCCGGAGCACTCGGTCGAGGCCTTCGCCCAGGCCCTGCGCGCCGTCGGCGAACCGGTCATCGGCAAGCAGGCGTCGCAGGTGTCGATGGGCCGGCTGCTGGGCCAGCTGTTCGAGATCACCGCCCTGTTCGACATGCACCTGCGGCCGGAACTGATCCTGCTCCAGAAGACCATGGTCTCGGTCGAGGGCGTGGCCCGCCGGCTGAATCCCGACCACGATCTGTGGGCCGCCGCCCAGCCGGTGGTCGAGCGCTGGATCCGTCGCGAGCTGGGTCCCCAGGCCCAGGTGCGCGACGCCCTCGAGGAGCTGCGCGCCACGCTCAAGGCCCTGTCGCGCCTCGCCCAGCACCCGCCCGAGCCCCGCACCGTGGTGGTGCGCGAGGTGCGCTCGCCCGCGTGGCTGGCGTTCGGCGTGGCCTTCGCCGCCCTCGCCGCCGGCGCCGCCCTCGTTCTGTCGCTTTGGCCCGCCATCGTCTGAGCCCGTCCAACGGAGACGACCCATGAAGCCTCTGCTGATCGCCGCCGCCGTCCTCCTCGCCGTCCCCGCCGCCGCCCACGCCCAGGTGGCCGCCGGCACGGTGCCCAACACCTTCGACGACCCCGCCGCCCGCACCCAGGCGGCGCAACAGCCCCGTCCCGCCCCTGCGCCCGCCCAGCCGGCGGTCTCGTCCACCCCGGCCAATGCGGACTCCGAAGAGGTGCTGCGCGACATCATCGCCGGCCTGCAGGCGGGTGAACTGGACTACGGCCGCTTCACGGAGACCCTCGCCGCCGCCGTGCGCGAGCAGGAAGAGGTGGTCACGCCGCTGGTGCAGGGCTTCGGCCCCCTGATCACCGTCTCCTTCGCCGGCAGCCGGGACGACATCGACATCTACAACGCCACCTTCGCCAACGCCTCCACCCAGTGGCTGATCGGCGTCAATGACGAGGGCAAGGTCTCGGCCATGCTGTTCCGTCCGGCCGAGGAATAGACGCCGGCCCCGGCCGGCTCACAGCTTGCGGATGCGCCGCCGCAGCAGACGGTCCGACAGGGCCTCGGCGTGCTTCAGGGTGAAGGCCAGGGCGGCCGGATTGCCGCGGCGCGGCCCGACCGTGTCGGCCACCACGGCCCCTCGTTCGCCCAGTTCCGCCGGCGCCCCCGTGGTGGTGTCGATGGCCGTCTGGTGCTCGACCTCGGCGTTCAGTTCGGCCCCCATCAGGATGATCTGCACGCTCAGCCAGGTCCACAGCAGGAAGCCCATCATCGCCGCCAGCGGGCCGTAGGACGCCGTGCGCACGAAATTCTGCAGGTACCAGCTGAAGCCCAGCGACAGGGCAAGGCTCAGCACGGCGGCGAAGATCGCCCCCGGGGTCAGCCAGCGCCACCTCGCCCGGGCCCGGCAGGGACCGAAGGCGTAGATCATCGTCAGGGCCGCGACATAGACCGCCAGCAGCACCGGCCAGCGGAACGGCGCCAGATGGGCCCAGTTCTCGGCCAGGCCGAACACCCCCAGCACCACCGGCACCCCGACCACCAGGCCCGCGGCCAGGAGGACGGCGAGCAGGCCGGACAGGGTGAAGCCCATGCAGATCAGGTTGTATTTGACGATATTGCGCCGCTCGACCTCGTGATAGGCGACGTTCAGCCCGTAGAAGAGCACCTTGATCGCCCCGTTCGCAGTCCACAGCGACAGGGCCAGGGTCCAGACCAGGGTGAAGGTCAGCTCGGTCTGCGAGTTCTCGGCCAGGCGCTGCATCTCGCCGCCGAGGAACTCCGCCACCGGTCCCGGCAGCACCGAATACAGGAAGGTCAGCCGGTCCCAGGCGCCGTTCGGGTCCGCGAACAGGCCGTAGATGGTGACGAAGGCCGCCAGGGTCGGAAACAGCGACAGCACCACGAAGAAGGTCACCCCGCCGGCCACGAAGCCGACCCGGTCGCCGAAATAGGACGCCGCCACCCGCCAGAAAATGTCGACCCAGCCCTTGTGCGGAATATGCTCCGGCCTCTGCGCCAGCCGCCCGCGGCCCGGCTCCCTGGCCTCGAAGTCCTCGGGGACGGGCGGGCGCGGGGCCACGGGCTCCGGCCGCGGCGGACGCAGCTCCAGGCCGTATTTGTGGCCGTGGCGATAGAGCAGGTGCGCCGCCCCGGCGCCCGCCGCCAGACCCCCCGCCACCGCGCTGAGGATTCCCCACAGGCCGAGGCCGCCCCTTGCTCCAGACCGATCGCGCATCTCCGCCACAACGGCTCCGGTTGCAGGGCGTTCCGGCGCTGCCGCGCTTGAAATCTCCGCCCGTCCGGGCCAAGCCCCCGCCATGACCGACGCCGCCGCCCCCACCCTGCTGACCGCCTGGAAGGCCGCCGCCGCCCGCCTCAAGTCCGGCGCCATCGACAGCCCGTCTATCGACGCCCGCCTGCTGCTCGAGGTCGCCGCCGGCTGCACGCGCACCGACATCCTCACCGATCCCTACCGGGTCGTGACGCCGGACCAGCAGGTCGCGCTGGACGGCTATCTCGAGCGCCGCCTGCGCCGCGAGCCGGTGTCGCGCATCCTCGGCCGCAAGGGCTTCTGGAAGATCATGCTGAACGTCACCCCCGACGTGCTCAGCCCGCGCCCGGACACCGAAGCGATCCTCGACGTGGTGCTGCTGGCGTATCCGCCGCACCAGGCCTTCAACATGATCGACCTCGGGACCGGCTCGGGAGCCATCCTGCTGGCGGTCCTGGCCGAGCGCGCCGGCGCCCGCGGGGTCGGCACGGACATCTCGACCGAGGCCTTGGCCGTCGCCCGCGAGAACGCCGCCAACCTCGACCTGGACACCCGCTGCGATTTCATCCGCACCGAGTGGGCGACCGGCTTCGGCGACCACAGCTTCGAAGTGGTCGTGTCCAATCCGCCCTACATCCCCACCGCCGACATCGCCGGCCTCGACCCCGAGGTGCGCGACCACGACCCGCATCTGGCGCTGGACGGCGGCCCCGACGGCCTGCAGGCCTATCGCGAGCTGGCCCCCGAAATCCGCCGCATCCTCAAGCCCGGCGGCCTCTTCGCGGTCGAGATCGGCTGGGACCAGGGCCCGCAGGTGAAGGCCCTGTTCGAGGAGGCCGGCTTCGACAACGTCATCGTGGTCAAGGACCTGTCCGACCGCGACCGCGTCGTCACCAACGGCCCCGCCCCGCGCACCACTCCCGTGCCGAAGATGTAACTGCGGCCCGGCGCCGCCCATGAACAAGCCTCTTGGAAAGCGCCGCGTCACGCGCTAAGTCTTCGCTGTCTCCCACCCAAACGCACGCCAGTGGACCGCATCAGGCCCATCCGCGCGCGCCCAGGGCATCTGAAGGTCAGGCCAGCCGGCCCGGCGGACCAGGGGGCGACGACGGCTTTCCGATCACATCGTCAGCGGGGATAGGCCCCGAGCGAAGCGGAACGACGAAACGGACGGCGACAGGCTGCATCTCGCAGGCCCGCCCGTCCCCTCACAAAGCACGGTAGCGTCCGATGAGAGATTTCAAGGGCATGAAGCGTCAGCGCGGACGCAACAGGAAGCCCGGCGGCGGCGGCGGCAACGCCAACGCGACCAACCCGAACCGTTCGTGGGACTCGCAGGGTCCGGAGAACATCAAGGTTCGCGGCAACGCCCAGACCGTCTACGAGCGCTACATGCAGCTGGCGCGCGACGCCGCCGCCGCCGGCGACCGCGTCCTGGCCGAGAACTACACCCAGCACGCCGAACACTATTTCCGCGTCCTGCGCGCCCTGCAGCCGTCGCGTCCGGTGTCCGAGATCGCCCAGCGCGAACTGGCCGGCCAGGGCTTCGACATCGACTTCGAGGACGAGACCGGGGCCCAGGCCGCCGCCATCCTCGCCGCCGAGAAGGCCGAGGCCGAGCGGCAGGCCGCCGCCGAGGCCCGCCAGCGCGAGAACGAGGAACGCCAGAACGCCGACCGCGAACGCCGTGAGGCCCGCGACCGCGACGACCGCGAGCCGCGCGCCGAGGGCGAGGCCGGCGAGGGCGGTCGCCGCGAGACCCGCCGTGAACGCTGGGAACGCCGTCAGCAGGAGCGCAACCAGCGCTTCGCCGCCGAGCGCGCCGAGGCCGAGCGTGGCGAGGGCGCCGGGTCCGAAACCCCCTCCGAAACCACCCCTGAGCCAGAGGCCGCCCCGGTCGAGGAGCGCGCCGGGCGTCCCCGCCGCGAGCGCCGCCCGCGCACCGAGGAGG
>JAEZIH010000046.1 GCA_023416055.1 Pseudomonadota bacterium
GGCGTGTTCAGCGAATACAGCTGCAGCCGGTCGGGATGGGCGGCGGGCCAGCGGCGGGTGATCGGAAAGGCGGAGAGGTCGGTCATCAGAGGCTCCAGTCGGGTTCCGTACCGATGTAGGCGCCGGCGATCCATCGGCAACTGCTACGGTGACGCTTGCCGCGCCGACCTCAAGGCGCATCGACGCTGGACCGCGCCCGCCGGGGCGGGCAAATGAGCGCCATGACGTTTCCGACCCCCACTCCCGCCGAATGGCGGGCCCTCGCGGAAAAGGCCCTGAAGGGCCGTCCGCTCGAGAGCCTTGTCCATCTCGACGCCGACCAGCTGGCCATTCGCCCGCTCTACGCCGCCGCCACGGGGGTGGAGCCGGTGTTCGCCCCGCGATCCTCCGACGCCGACGGCCGCGCCTGGGACCTGCGCACCCTCGTCGAGGGCGACGATCCGGCCGCCGTCAATGCGGCGGTGCTCGCTGACCTTGAAGGCGGGGCCGCCTCGGTGGTGCTGAAGGGGGCGGTGCTGGCGGATAGCGAGCCGCTGTCGCGGGCCCTCGACGGCGTCGCGATGGAGCTGGCGGCGGTGGCCCTCGACGCCGGCCTCGCGGGCCCCGAGGCCGCCAACGCCCTCGCCGTCGCCGCCAAGGGCTCGCCCCGCGCCCGGCTGATGTTCCACATGGACCCCGTCTCCGCCTTCGCCGAAAGCGGTGAGGCCCCGCGGAGCATGGAGGAGCACCTGACGCTGGCGGCCAACACCGCGGCCCGCCACGCCTCCGCCTACCCGGAGGCCTCCTTCTTCCTTGCCTCCGGCCGCGTGGCCCACGAGGCGGGCGGATCGATCGCCCAGGAGCTGGCCTTCGCCGCCGCGAACGCCGTGGCGCTCGTGAAGGCCGCCGTCGCCGCCGGCCTGTCGGCCGAGCAGGCGCTGAAAGGTACCGTCCTCGGCGTCGCCGTGGACCAGGAATATTTCGACGGCCTCGCCAAGGTGCGGGCGCTGCGCCTGATGTGGCGCTCGATCTGCGCCGCCTTCGGGGCCGAAGCGCCAGCCATGATCGAGGCCCGCTCGTCGCGGCGCATGCTGGCGGCGCGCGATCCGTGGCCCAACCTGCTGCGCCTGACGGCGGCCGGTTTCGCCGGGGCGGTCGGCGGGGCCGACGCCGTGGTGCTGGACGGCTTCACCCGGGCCGAAGGTCGTCCCGACGCCTTCGCACGCCGGCAGGCGCGCAACACCCAGCTGGTGCTGATGGAGGAGGCCCACCTCGGCCGCGTCGACGACCCGGCGGCGGGGTCCTGGTATCTCGACCAGCGCACCCGCGAGCTGGCCGAGGCCGGCTGGGCGGAGTTCCAGATGATCGAGGCGGAGGGCGGGATCGTCGAGGCCCTGCGCGGCCACCTGATCCAGCCCCGCATCGCCCGCGCCCGCCAGACGCTGGAGGCGGCGCTGTCCAACGGCGCCACCCAGCTGGTCGGCGTGACCAAATTTGTTGATCCCGATCCTCGCCCCGCTGCGGCCGAACCGGCCCCGGCGACGCCGATCGAAGGCGGCGGCGACGCCTGCGTGCCGCTGACGCCCATCCGCCTCGCCGCCGCGTTCGAAGCCGAAGGAGCGGCCCGATGAGCTTCCCCGACTTCTCGAAGATCGCCCTCGACCTGTCGCCGACCGGCGCCGGCCCGGACCGCGAGCCGTGGCTCACCCCCGAAGGCCTGACCGTCGCCCCCGCCTACGGCGCCGACGCCGTCGAGGGTCTGGACTTCATCCATGGCCTGCCGGGGATCGCCCCCTATGTGCGCGGGCCCTATCCGACCATGTACGCGTCGAACCCGTGGACCATCCGGCAGTACGCCGGCTTCTCCACGGCTGAGGAATCCAACGCCTTCTACCGCCGCAACCTCGCCGCCGGCCAGAAGGGGCTGTCGATCGCCTTCGACCTGGCCACCCACCGCGGCTACGACTCCGACCATCCGCGGGTGAAGGGCGACGTCGGCATGGCCGGGGTGGCCATCGACAGCATCTACGACATGCGCACCCTGTTCGACGGCATCCCGCTGGACCAGATGTCCGTGTCGATGACCATGAACGGCGCGGTGCTGCCGGTGCTGGCCCTCTATGTCGTCGCGGCCGAGGAGCAGGGCGTGCCCCACAGCGCGCTCACCGGGACCATCCAGAACGACATCCTCAAGGAGTTCATGGTCCGCAACACCTACATCTATCCGCCGGCGCCCAGCATGCGGATCGTGTCGGACATCTTCGCCTGGACCGCCGAGCACGCGCCGCGCTTCAACTCCATCTCGATCAGCGGCTACCACATGCAGGAGGCCGGGGCCTCGGCCGACCTCGAGCTGGCCTACACCCTCGCCGACGGGGTCGAATACCTGAAGGCCGGGGTCGACTCCGGCCTCGATATCGACCGCTTCGCCCCGCGGCTCAGCTTCTTCTGGGCCATCGGCATGAACTATTTCATGGAGGTGGCCAAGCTGCGCGCCGGCCGCCTGCTGTGGGCCGAGGCGGTGTCGAAGTTCGGGGCCAAGGACCCGCGCTCCCTGTCCCTGCGGGCGCATTGCCAGACCTCCGGCTGGTCGCTGGCGGCGCAGGACGTGTTCAACAATGTCAGCCGCACCATGATTGAGGCCATGGCGGCGGCGGGCGGCCAGACCCAGAGCCTGCACACCAACAGCCTGGACGAAGCCCTGGCCCTGCCGACCGACTTCTCGGCCCGCATCGCCCGCAACACCCAGCTGCTCCTGCAGATGGAGACCGGGCTGACCCGGGTCATCGACCCTTGGGGCGGCAGCTACTACGTCGAGCGCCTGACCCACGAGCTGGCCGAAAGGGCCCGCGCCCACATGGCGGAGGTCGAGGCCCTGGGCGGCATGGCCAAGGCCATCGAGGCCGGCGTGCCCAAGCTGCGCATCGAGGAGTCTGCGGCCCGCACCCAGGCCCGCATCGACACCGGCCAGCAGACCGTCGTGGGCGTGAACAAGTACCTCGCCGACCACGTCGACGACATCCCGGTGCTGAAGGTCGACAACGCCGCCGTCCTGGCCGCCCAGATCGACAAGCTGAAGCGCCTGCGGGCCGAGCGCGACGAGGCGGCCACGCAGGCCGCGCTCGAGGCCCTGACCAACGGCGCCCGCGGCAAGGCCAACCTGCTGCAGCTGTCGGTCGAGGCCGCGCGCGCCAAGGCCACGGTCGGCGAGATCTCCGACGCGCTGGAGGCCGCCTTCGGCCGGCACGTGGCGACGGTGAAGACCGTCTCCGGCGTCTATGCGAAGGAGGCCGGGGCCGATCCGAAGGTCAGTCGCGCCCGCGGCATAGTCGCCGCCTTCGTCGAGAACGACGGCGGCCCGCCGCGCATCCTGATCGCCAAGCTGGGCCAGGACGGCCACGACCGCGGCCAGAAGGTGGTGGCCACCGCCTACGGCGACCTCGGCTTCGACGTCACCGCCGGCGCGTTGTTCCAGACGCCGGCCGAAGCGGCGAAGGAGGCGGTGGAGAAGAACGTCCACGCCATCGGCGCCTCGTCGCTGGCGGCGGGCCACCTGACCCTCGCCCCCGAGCTGATCGCCGAGCTGAAGAAGCTGGGTCGCGAGGACATCACCGTCGTCGTCGGCGGCGTGATCCCGCCGGCCGACGTGCAGCCGCTGCTGGATGCGGGCGTGGCGGCGGTCTACCCGCCCGGCTCGGTCATCGCCGACACGGCCATCGACCTGATCGAGCGCCTGAACCAGCGGCTGGGCTACGCCCAGAAGGGCTGAGCCCTACGGCCGGTGCGCATCGGGCAGGGCGGCGACCTCCTCGGCGGTCAGCACGCGATCGACGCGGGCGCGGCAGGTGCTGAGCGGCGAGGTCGAGCCGGGCAGGGTGATCCGCGCCCAGTCGCCGGTGCACAGCCGTCCCCCGGCCATGCCCGCTCCGTCGGCGGTGATGGCCACGCGCTGGGCGAAGTCCAGATCGGTGCAGCCGCCGGACGAGTTCAGCTCATAGACGTCGTTTCGCATGACGCGGACATACAGCTGGCCCGGGCGTCCGGTGCGGAAGTTGCGCACCTGTTCGGGGCTGAAGCACTGCCGCTCGGGTCGGCGCGCCTCGGCGCGGTCTCCATCCATTCCGGTATCGGCCGTGGGGGCGCAGGAGGCGGCGAGCACGGCCCCGAGGGCCAGGACGGCGGAAGACGTCAGACGGGTCATGGTCGATCTCCGGGCCGGCGGGATGGGAGGCGCCGGCCTGCCGTCAACCGTCCATCCGCGGCGAAGGTTGCGCAAGGGGGGCGGACTTCACGAAACGCTTCGGGGCGACCCTGGCGGCCAGCGCCGCGGGTAGAGGCGAGGGCGCCCCGGTCGCCAGCGCCGCGACGTGCTCCGCCAGCAGCGGGGCGGCGCAGAAGCCGCGTGAGCCGAGGCCGCTCAAGGCGAACAGACCGGGGGCCAGCTCCCCCGCCAGCGGTAGCCGGTCCGGCGTTGTCGCGCGTACTGCCGCCCTGCTGCGCGTCGGCCCGGCCGCCCCCACCCGGGCCGCCAGACCCGGCAGGCGGGCGGCGAGAGTCTGCAGGTTCGCCTCGCTGGCCGCCGCCGAGGTCTCGGTTTCCGTCTCGCCCCGCTCGTGGGTGGCCCCGAACAGCAGACCGTCGGCGGTCGGGGAGGCGTAGCCGCCCCAGGCCACGGGCGAGGCCTCGACCCCTTCGACCCAGTCCGCCTGACCCCGCACCGGCGAAAGCGGCGCTTCCGGCGCAAGCGCCGCCGAGCCCCAGCCGGCGGCCACTACGACCACGTCCGCCTCCAGGATCGTCCCGCCCGCGTCGTCGGCCAGCCGCCACCCGCCCGCGGTCGGCTCGATCGCGGCCGCCGACGCCGTCACGCGCCGGGCCCCGCCCAGCCACGCTTCAAGCACCGCCGCCGGATGCACCGACAGGGCGTCACGCATCAGCAGGCCGCCGCTCGCGACCGTCTCGCCGAGCCTCTCGCTGCAGGCCGCGGCGTCGAGACGGGTCATCGCGCCCTCCGGCCACAGTTCCTGCGCCGCCACCCGCTCAAACCTGCCGGCGTCGCGCGCGGTCTGTTCGAGCTGCAGCGCGCCCCGCGCCAGCACCGCGCCCGGCGTCGCCCCATACAGAGCCCCTGCGCGCTCCAGCGCCTGGGCGTAGAGGGCGGCGAGGGCGGCGTCGCCGACGTCCAGCCGCGGCGTCACCAGCGAGGACGGGAACCCCGATCCGCCCGCGCCCGGTCTGTCGGCCTCGACGACCGTGCAGTCCACGCCCAGATCGGCGAGAGCCCTCGCCAGCGACGCCCCGGCGATCCCCGCCCCGACGACCGCGGCCGTGGGCGCGTTCTCCGTCGCCGGAGCACCCGGCGCCCG
>JAEZIH010000090.1 GCA_023416055.1 Pseudomonadota bacterium
CCTCGACCCTCGCCCCTTCTTCTTCCGGTCTGTGCACGATCGACACCAGCACCACCGACACCAGCATCAGCAGGAACCAGCTGCCGAGCTTCTCGGGACCGACCATCGTCCAGCCGTCCGCCTGCCCCGGATAGGCCCACGCCCGTCCGAAGGTGCCGAGGTTCTCGGCCAGCCAGATGAACAGGGCGACGAGGAAGTAACCGAGCAGCAGCGGCATCGACCGTCGCTTCCGGTCGGTCGTGAAGTGGAACCACCCCCGCCCGCACAGCACCGCCGTGGCCGCGAACAGGATCAGCCGCACGTCCGGCAGCCAGTGATGGGCGAAAAAGTTGACGTAGATGGCCGCCGCCAGCAGCCACGTGGTCCACAGCGGCGGATACCGCCTCACCCGGATATGGAAGATGCGCTGCACCCGCGCGATGTAGCTGCCCACCGCCGCATACATGAAGCCCGAGAACAGCGGCACGGCCCCGATCCGCAGCACGCTCTCCTCGGGATAGACCCACGACCCCTGCGCGGTCTTGAACAGCTCCATCACCGTGCCGGCGACGTGGAACAGGAAGATGACCCGCGCCTCCTCCCGGGTCTCCAGTCGCAACGCCAGCATCGCCGCCTGGATCGCCACCGCCCCGAGGACGAGGAAGTCGTACCGCGACGGCGCGGCGCCCTCCGGCCACCACAGGAAGGTCCCCACGATCAGCGCCAGCATCGCCGCGCCGAACACGCAGGCCCACCCCTGCTTCAGCCCGAACCACAGCAGCTCGAAGGCGTAGCCCCGCCACCGCGCCCGGTCGGCCCAGTCCTGGGCGCGCGTCAGGAGCCGGCGGCCCCAGTCTTCGAGGGGGAGACGTGTGGTGGCGGTCATGCGGCGACGCTAGCCGCGCCGGCCGCCGCCTTTCATGAGCGGAACCTGAGCAATTTCCGCGGCGTCAGCGCAGCCGCCTCATCCCCGGCCGCGATAGGTCGGCACGCCCTGGTCGGGCAGCCACAGGCCCTCGGGGGCGGGGCCAGTCTGCCAGAAGACGTCGATGGGGATGCCGCCGCGCGGGTACCAGTAGCCCCCGATGCGCAGCCACTTCGGCTGCAGCAGGTCGGCCAGCCGCTTGCCGATGGCCACGGTGCAGTCCTCGTGGAAGGCGCCGTGGTTGCGGAAGCTGGTCAGGTAGAGCTTCAGCGACTTGGACTCCACCAGCCACTCGCCCGGCGCATAGTCGATGACGATGTGGGCGAAGTCCGGCTGCCCGGTCACCGGGCACAGGCTGGTGAACTCCGGGGCCGTGAACCGCGCCAGGTACAGCGTGTCCGCATGCGGGTTCGGCACGCGCTCCAGCACGGCGGTTTCGGGGCTGGTCGGCTGCGCCGTCTGGGCGCCCAGCATGGAGAGGCCGGAGGTGTCGGTGGTCATTGGGGGGATGTAGAGGTTCCAGGTTCCAGGTTCTAGGTTCTAGGTTCTAGGGCTAGACAGCGCCGAGTTGCTGGACGCGCGTACCCCCTTGTTCTTCCTCTAAAACCTAGCCCCTAGAACCTGGAACCTCCCTCATTGCCTTCCCTAACGTCCCCCCGCTATCCGTAGCGAAAGACAACGCGGGGCGAACATCATGGCGATTCCGGCTTCCCTCCAGAACGGCCTCAAGCTGCCGGTGATCGCGGCGCCCATGTTCCTGGTCTCCGGTCCGGACCTGGTCGTCGAGGCCTGCAATGCGGGCGTCATCGGCACCTTCCCGTCGCTGAACCAGCGCACCACCGAGGGCTACCGGGAGTGGCTGCACGACATCAAATCGCGCCTTTCCCCCGACGCCGCCGCCTTCGGGGTCAACCACATCGTCCACCCGACCAACCCGCGCCTGCTGGCCGACATGCAGGTGACGGTCGAGGAGAAGGTGCCGCTGGTGATCACCTCGCTGGGCGCGGTGCGCGACGTGGTCGAGGCGGTGCACGGCTACGGCGGCGTGGTCTTCCACCACATCGCCAACATTCGCCACGCCAAGAAGGCGGCCCAGGCCGGGGTCGACGGACTGATCCTGGTGGCCAACGGGGCCGGCGGCCACGCCGGGGTGGTCAACCCCTTCGCCCTGGTCGAGGAGGTGCGCGGCTTCTTCGACGGGACCATCATCCTGTCCGGCTGCCTGTCCACCGGACGCGACGTCGCCGCCGCCACCATGATGGGCGCCGACTTCGCCTACATGGGCACCCGCTTCATCGCCACGACCGAAAGCCAGGCCCAGTCGCACTACAAGGAGATGATCGTCGAGGCCGGCTCGATGGACATCACCTACACCCCGGCGGTGTCGGGCATCCCGGCCAACTTCCTGACCCCCTCGCTGGTCGAGAACGGCATCGACCCCAAGAGCCTGCCCGAGCACAAGCTGGACATGGGCGAGGAGGCGAAAGCCTGGAAAACAGTCTGGTCCGCCGGTCAGGGCGCGGGAGCGATCCACGACGTGCTGCCCGTCGCCGGCCTCGTCGGTCGGCTGCGCGACGAATATTCGCAGGCCTGTGACGATTTCGACAAGAAGCGGTTCTAGAGCTCGCGCCGTCCCTTCTCACGAGGCCGATTCATGCTCCGCACCCTGACGACCGCCGCCACCGCGGCGACCGCCCTGCTCGCCCTCGCACCGGCCGCGGCCGCGCAGGACGCCGGAAACTGGTCCTTCGCCTTCGGGGCCGCGACCGACAACCGCTCGAAGTCCCTCTCCAAGTCCGACGGCGATCCCTTCGCGTGGGCCGAAGCCGAGTGGGAGAGCGCTTCGGGTCTGTTTTACGCCGGCCCCTCGTTCGAGACGGTGAAGAGCAACGGCTCCGAGCTGGAGGTCGCCCTGGTGGCCGGCGTCCGGCCGCAGTTCGCGGGCTTCGACCTCGACCTCAGCGCCAAACACAAGTGGCTGGTCGACGCCGACCCGGCGACCGACGACGACGCCTGGGAGTTCACCGCCGACGTCAAACGCTCGATCGGCCCGGCCCGCGCACGCCTGCGCCTGCAGCACTCGCCGGACACGCTCGGCGCCGGCGACGGCTGGACCTGGTACGAAGCCCAGGTCGGCTGGGACTTCACCCACAAGCTTTCGGCTTCGGCCGCCCTCGGTCGGCGCGAGCAGGAGACCAGCGTCGATTACACCGGCTACAACATCGGGGTCAGCTACGCCCTCACCCGGACCGCCGAACTGGACCTGCGCTGGTACGGCAACGACGCCGATGTTCCGGGCGAACAGTACTCCGACGGGCTTGTGGCCGGGATCAGCTTCGCTTTCTGACCTCGCAATCGGCGTCTGCGGCGCCTATCTTGGGCATATGTCCAGTCTTCGTCCCACCACTCTCGAGCGCGCCTACGCCCTGGCGCGCGAAGGCCGCTGCCGCACCGTCTCCGATATCAAGCAGGCCCTGTCCGCCGAAGGCTTCGAGCGCATCCAGGACGCCCTGTACGGCCCGTCCCTGACCGCCGACCTGCGCCGCCTCTGCCAGCAGCATTACGTCCCGCCGGGAACCGCCAACTCGGCCGAGTGAACGGGCTGCCTTGCTTTCGCCGCGCGGGGCGTCCACAAGACGGTCGTCGATCTCTTTCTGCGAAACGCCCCCCTCTGCTCTTCGCACCGAGGTCCAGCCGCTCCTTTTAGACCCGACAGGCCTCCAGGGGCTCTTCCCTGAGGCCAACGCCAAACGGAGGTCTAATAATGGCTACCGGCACTGTGAAATGGTTCAACGGCACCAAGGGCTACGGCTTCATCCAGCCTGACGACGGCGGCAAGGACGTGTTCGTCCACATCTCGGCCGTCGAACAGGCGGGCCTGCGCGGCCTCGACGAAAACCAGAAGGTCTCCTACGAGATCGAGACGGACCGTCGCTCGGGCAAGCAATCGGCTGGTCAGCTGAAGACCGAGGGCTGAGTTCAGGCGCCGGTCTCCGGCGCATGATTTCGAACGGCGGCGGATGCGAAGGCGTCCGCCGCCGTTTTGCTGTCAGGAGGGCGGCGTCAGTCGCTTCAGCGCCCCCGCCCGCTCTGCCGTCTCGATCGCCGCCCGCAACGCGTCCGGCGGGATGAAGTCGAACTGGGCGATCATGTCCTCCAGCGCCACCTGCGGCTGGGTCATGGCCCACTCCAGCGCTACTCTCGCCGGGCCGCGAACCGGCGGCGGCATCAGGCCGGTCGGCCGGAACAGGGTCAGCGTGGGCCGCTTCGGCAGTTCATAGGGCGGATCGCGCGGGATCAGCCGCTCCTGCGCCATGGCCACCTCGTCCACGAATTCCGGCAGCGTCGTCAGGTGAGCCAGCCGCCGGCCGAGGTCCTTCAGCTGATCGCGCAGGGCGGCGCCCCCGCCCTCGCCCGCCGGCCGCAGCCAGGCTCGGAAGGCCGGGTCCTGCAGCGCCGCCGACTCCAGCAGACGGAACAGGATGCGGCCGTACAGCGGCGTCACCGACAGGGTCACGTGCAGCGAGGCGCCCTCGGTGGCCAGGGCGTCGTGATGCCAGCCGCGCGGCAGGTACAGGACGTCGCCCGGCCGCATGCGGACCTCCTGCATCAACGGTCCCCGTCCTGCCTCGAATATCCGCTTCGCCGTCGCCGCATCCGGCAGCACCTCAACCGGGGAGTCGGCCCGATTGGCGTACAGCCGCCAGGTCTTCTCCCCCTCCACCTGAACCGCGAAGACATGGTGCAGGTCGTAGTGGGTGTTGAAAGCCTGCACGCCGCCGAACGAGCAGTACAGATTAACCCCGACCAGGGCGGCGAAATGCTCAGACAGCTCCCGCGACAGGGCGGCCAGTTCCGGCGTCAGCGCCTGGACGTCTCCGGCGATCAGGCTGGCGCCGTTGGCCAGCAGGGTCTGGACCTTCGCCGGCGCCGGCCGGATGACCGGCCCGGACTGGGTCTGGGCCTCGACGCAGTAGGACTCGAAGGGGATCGGCTCGCCGTTGAACACGAGTTTCAGGCTCTGCGCCGTCCAGATCGACGACTGGTTCAGAAGCCCGTTGAAGCGCTCCCAGTCCAGCAGCCGGCGCCGGGCCTGGTCGGGCCCGGCGGGAATGTGAAGCGGCTTCCGGTCGTTGAATTCTTCGTCGAAGCGTTGGCGGCCGACCGGCGCCACCAGGTCGTCAAAGGTAAGCATGGCCGGGACGCTAGTGGCTGCGGCGGCCTTGGCCAAGCGGTTTGAGAGCTCTAGCCCAGGGCCTGGTCCAGATCGGCGATCAGGTCGTCGAGGTCCTCGACCCCGACCGACAGGCGGATCAGGTTGTCGGTCACCCCGCCCGCCTCGCGCACCTCCTTCGGCACGCTGGCGTGGGTCATGATGCAAGGGTGGTTGACCAGGCTCTCCACCCCGCCCAGCGACTCCGCCAGGGTGAAGACCTGCACCCGCTCCAGCACCTGCTTCGTCCGCGCCAGATCGCCGTCGATCAGGGCGGTGACCATGCCGCCGAAGCGGCCGTTCATCTGCCGCGCCGCCAGTTCGTGCTGCGGGTGGCTGATCAGGCCCGGATAGATCACCCTGGCGATCCCCTTGCGGGTCTCCAGCCAGCGCGCGATGGCCAGGGCGTTCTCGTTGTGGGCCTTCATGCGCAAGCCCAGGGTCTTCAGGCCGCGGTTGGCCAGGAAGGCGTCGAACGGTCCCATCACCCCGCCGACGGAGTTCTGGAGGAACTTCAGCTCCTTCGCCAGTTCCGCATCTCCGGTGACCAGCGCCCCGCCGATGATGTCCGAGTGGCCGTTCAGGTATTTGGTCGCCGAGTGCATGACGATGTCCGCGCCCAGCGACAGCGGCTGCTGGCTCCACGGGGTGGCGAAGGTGTTGTCGACCACCAGCTTCAGCCCCCGCGCCTTCGCGATCTTCGACAGCCCCTCGATGTCGGCCAGCTTCATCAACGGATTGGTCGGCGTCTCGGCCCAGATCATCCGCGTCTGCGGGGTGATCGCCGCCTCGACCGCAGTCAGGTCCGACAGGTCGACATAGGCGAAGTCCAGCCCCATCGAGCGCCGCCGCACCCGCTCGAACAGGCGCCACGAACCGCCGTACAGATCGTCGCCGGTGACGATGTGCGAACCGGCGTCGAGCAGCTCCAGCGCCGTCGCCGTCGCCGCCATGCCCGAGGCGAAGGCGAAGCCCTGCACCCCGCCCTCGAGATCGGCCAGGCAGGCCTCGAACGCCTCTCGCGTCGGGTTCTTGCCGCGCGCGTACTCATAGCCCTTGTTCACGCCCGGGCTCTCCTGGGCGTAGGTCGAGGTGGCGTAGATCGGCGTCATCACCGCCCCGGTGGTCGGGTCAGGCCTCTGGCCGG
>JAEZIH010000099.1 GCA_023416055.1 Pseudomonadota bacterium
GCGACGTGGTTGTCCTTGATCAGTATCGCGTCATCCAGTCCGAACCGGTGATTGGTCCCGCCGCCGCAGGCCACCGCGTGCTTCTCCAGCGCCCTGAGCCCCGGCGTGGTCTTGCGCGTGTCGGCGATCCGCGCGCCCGTCCCGGCCACAGCCTCGACATAGGCCCGCGTCAGCGTCGCCACCCCGCACAGCCGGCCCAGCAGGTTCAGCGCCGTCCGCTCGGCCGCCAGGAAGGCCCGCGCGTCGGCTTCGGCCTCGACCAGAACGGCCCCGGCCTCGAAGGCTTCGCCGTCCTGCACTTTGACTTCGACCGTCGCGCCGGGATCGAGAGCTCGCAGCGCCAGCCGCACGCAGTCCGCCCCGGCCATGACCCCGGCCTTGCGCGCCGCGAACGCCGCCCGCATGCGCGCACCCTCGGGGATGCAGGCCTGCCCGGTCAGGTCGCCGGCCCGGCCCAGGTCCTCGGCCAGCGCCACGCGCACCACAGGTTCGATCAACAGCACGGGCAGGCGGCGGATCATCGGGGCTCCGTTCATTCGGCCATGGCGGCTTGGGGCAGACGCAGGCGCGTATGCCGCGCCACGGCCGCCGCCTCGGGGAAATCGCTTCGATAGTGGCCGCCGCGGCTCTCTCGGCGCTCCAGCGCCGCCTGCACGATCAGCCGCGCCGCGGCCAGCGGCAGGGCGCCCGGCGTGCGGGCCTCCAGCGCCTCCAGCAGGCCCAGGCTGCGGGCCAGTCCCTCGGCGTTGCGCACGACGCCGACCTCGGCGCTCATCATCCGTCGCAGCTGGATCAGGTCGTCCGGCGACAGGTCGCGGGCGGGCCCGCAGGGCAGGACCGGTCCGCTCGCGGCCGTCGTCTGCGCCGCCGCCCGTCCCGTGCGCCGGCCGAAGGCGGCCGCCTCGAGCAGGGAATTGGAGGCCAGCCGGTTGGCGCCGTGCACCCCGGTGGCGGCGCATTCGCCCACCGCATACAGCCCCTCGACCGTGGTCCGCCCGTCCGGCCCGGCGGCCACTCCGCCCATGTGATAGTGCGCCGCCGCCGCCACCGGGATCGGCGTCTCGCGCGGGTCCAGACCGGCGCGCATGCAGGCGGCGAAGACCGCCGGAAAGTCGTGCGGAAAGGCCGCCCCGACCGCCGTCCGCGCATCCAGAAAGGCCCCTCGCCCGTCCGCCCACGCGGCATGCACCGCCCGGGCCACCACGTCGCGCGGCTGCAGGTCGGCGTCGGCGGCCTCGCCCAGCAGGAAGCGGCCATCGCGGTCGACCAGCCGCGCGCCCTCGCCGCGCAGGGCCTCGGTGGCCAGCGGCATGGGATCGAGGCCGACGTCGATGGCGGTGGGATGGAACTGCACGAACTCGGGGTCCAGGACCTCGGCCCCAGCGCGCCAGGCCAGGGCCATGCCTTCGCCCAGCAGACCGGCGGGCGTGGTGGTCCGGGCGTACAGGCCGCCCGCCCCGCCGGTGGCCAGCACCACCGCCGGCGCCAGCACCTCGATCAGCCGCCCGTCGCGCTCGATCAGCGCCCCGCGCACCCGCCCTGCCTCATCCTGGATCAGGCCGCGCAGCCGGCCGTCTTCCCAGATCTCGATGTGCGGCGCGGCGCGCGCGGCGGCGACCAGCGCCGACAGGATCGCCTTGCCGGCCCCGTCCCCGCCGACGCGCGCCACCCGGGCGCGCGAATGCGCCGCCTCCAGGCTGACCGCGAAACCGCCCCCCGCATCCCGGTCGAACGGCGCGCCCAGTCCGGCCAGCCACTCGACCGTCTCCCGGCCGTCGTCCGTGAGCTGCCGCGCGGCCTCGCTCTCGACCAGCCCCGCCCCCGCCGCGCGGGTGTCGGCGGCGTGCAGCTCCGGCGCGTCGTCTCCGGAGAGGGCCGCCGCCACCCCGCCCTGCGCCCAGGCCGAGGAGCAGGCCTGCAGCAACGGCGCCGGCGTCACCACCAGCGTCGGTCGCGGCACCGCCTCCAGCGCCGCCGAGAGCCCCGCCAGACCGCCGCCGATGATCAGCGGCCCGTCATGGAGGGTGCGGCTCAACGGCCGATCCCGAGATAGGAGCCCGCCACTGACAGGGCCCCGGGCAGGCTGCCCTCGGCCAGCGGCATCATGGCCGCCACCCCGACCCCGGCGCAGGCCGCCGCCGTCGCGGCGAACAGACCTACGCTGGACAGCGACTCGCGGGCCGTCAGCGGCCGTCCTTCCGGCCTCCAGGCGCCCCGCTTCAGATGGCCGATCAGGGCGAGGGCCAGAAACGCCGCCAGGATGAACCGACCGGTCGTCAGGCCCCACCACACGACCAGCAGGCCGACCGCGATCATGGCGGCCCGCTCGACCAACGGATGGATGCCGGCCAGCACCGGCCCAAGCGCCTTCGAACCGTCCAGCGGCGGCGCCGGCGCCAGGTTGACCAGATTGATCAGGGCGATGATCCCCGCCCCCAGCAGCCACGCCGCATGGCCCGTGATCACGAAGCCGGCGAAGAAGGGGATGGCCGCCAGCAGGCCGAAGGCCGGTCCGGCCAGCGACACCAGCACGCCGTGCCACTCGCTCTGCGGCAACCTCTGGCTCTTCGCCACGCCCCCCAGGAACGGAATGATGTAGATGCGCGCCGGCCCCATGCCGAGCCGGTTCATCGCCAGCACATGGCCGTATTCGTGCACGAACAGGCCCCAGATGGCGGCGACGGCGACCACCCAGCTGCCGCTGACGACCAAGATGAAGCCGCCCAGCAGCAGGGTCGAAATCACCGCCCAGACCGGGTTCTGGCCCTTGTCCAGCGGCGGCTCTGCGGCGCGGCCGGGGCGCTCCGACGAGGACGGCGCCGCCGGTGCGGAGACGGCTTCCTCGGGCTTGGGATCCCAGGGGCCGGGGCGGCGGGGGGTGTCGTTGTCGCTCATCTGTCCGAGGTGGACTTTTCCGGGCGCAGCCACAAGGCCAGCAGGGCGAGAAGACGCAGGCTGCGGCGGTC
>JAEZIH010000104.1 GCA_023416055.1 Pseudomonadota bacterium
AAGACGGGCCAGTCCATCCTGTAGAGTCGCCTCGGGGAGAGGTCTTCGTGAGCGCATCGCCTGACCTCTCCGCCGACGCCCCGGCCGAGCCGCACTGGCCGGAAATCCGGGCCTGGCTGCAGGCCCATCCCCAGACCCTGCTCGACGACCGCTCCCTGCTGGAGGAGATCGGGCTCAAGCCGCATGGCCGCAACGTGGTCGAGTTCGGCCGCGCCGCCCTGACCCGCCTCGAGGAGGCCGCCGAGCGGGAGGCCGACGCGCGCAAGCGCATCGAGGCCGTCGCCCGCGCCAATTTCGCCGCCCAGACCCAGACCCACGTCGCCGCCCTCGACCTGATGGAGGCGCGCAACCTGTCCGACCTCGCCCGCCGCCTCGACGGCGCGGCCCAGGGGCGGTTCGGCCTCGCCGGGGCGGCGGTGGCGCTGGAGAAGCCGGGGCCCGTGCCGTTCGGCTGGAAGGCGCTGGAGGCCGGCGCCGTCGACAAGCTGCTCGGCGAGCATGGCCTGACCTGGCTGGGTTCCAATTTTGACGGGCTCGGCCTGTTCGGGGCTTCCGACGAGGAGGTTCGCTCGGTGGCGCTGATCCGCATGGCCCCCGCCTTTCCCGGATCCGGCCTGGCGCGGCCGGCCCTGTGCGCCTTCGGCTCGCCCGAGGAGGACGGCTTCACCCCGACCATGGGCTGCGAGCTGGTCGCCTTCATCGCCCGGGTGGTCGAGAGGATGGCCGAGCGATGGCCGCTGCTGGGGTGAGCGCCGACGAGGCCCTGGCGGCCTGGCTTGAGCATCTGGCCCACGAGCGCCGGCTGTCGCCCCGCACCCTCGAGGCCTACGGTCACATCAGCCGCCTGTACCTCGCCTTCATGAGCCGGCATCGGGGCGAGGCGCTGCGGCTGGCCGATCTGGGGACGGTCACCGCCGCCGAGGTCCGGGCGCATCTGGCGGAGCGACGCTCGGGCGACCGGCCGCTGTCGGCGCGGTCGATCAGCCAGACCCTGTCGGCGATCCGCACCTTCCACGCCTTCCTCGACCGCCGACTGGACACCCCCGCCCCCCAGCTGGCGCTCGTCCGCGGCCCGCGCATCAAGGCCTCCCTGCCCCGGCCGGTCAGCGAGGACCAGGCCCGCGGCCTGCTGCAGGAGACCGAAGCCGATCCCGACGCCGAGCCGTGGGAGGCGGCGCGCGACCGGGCGGTGCTGACCCTGCTCTACGGCTGCGGCCTGCGCATCTCGGAGGCCCTGTCGCTGACCCGCGCCGAGGCCCCCCTGCCCGACGCCCTGCGCATCACCGGCAAGGGCGGCAAGACGCGGCTGGCGCCGGTGCTGCCGGCGGTGCGCGAGGCGGTGGGCGCCTATCTGGCTTTGCAGCCCTTCCAGCTGGCGCCGGAGGACGCCCTGTTCCGGGCCCGCCGCGGGGGCCCCCTGGGAGCGCGGCAGGTGCAGGCGGCGGTGCAGAGGCTGAGGGGCCGGCTGGGGCTGCCGGCGAGCGCCACGCCCCACGCCCTGAGGCACAGCTTCGCCACCCACCTGCTGGGCGCCGGGGCCGACCTGCGCTCGATCCAGGAGCTGCTGGGCCACGCCAGCCTGTCGACGACCCAGAAGTACACCGCCGTCGACGCCGCGCGCCTGCTCGACGCCTATGCAGCAGCCCATCCCCGCGCCTAGACTGCGCCCGGGATGAGGAGGCGGCTCTGAACGAGGCAGGCCCGATGCTGGACCGGCGGACCATGACCTTCGGCATGGCGGGTCTGATCGCGGCGGGGTCCCAGGAGCCGTCAACCGACGAACCCCGGCTGCTGGCCAACCTGCTGACCCGCATGGCCCTGAGGGTGACCCTCAACGGCCATCGCGGGGCGGTGTTCGTGCTGGACACCGGGGCCGGCCGCACGGTCATAGCGGACGACCTCGCCCAGGCGTGGGAACTGCCGGCGCGCCCTCCGGTGCTGGTCCACGGCCTGACCGAGGCGCAGATGGCGCCGACCGTCCAGATCACCCGGCTTCTGGTCGGCGGACGGCGTCTCCAGGACATTGAGGCGCCGGTCTTTCCGCGGGCGATGATCGCCGCCGACGGGCTGATGGGGCTGGATGTCCTCGGCCGTTTTCGGCTGGACCTCAACATCCCGGCGCGCCGCGTCAGGCTGGCGCCGTCCGGTCCCGACGTGGTCCAGGTCGGCACGGCCAGCCACAAGGCCACGCGTCTTCGGGGGCATGAGCGGCCCGCCCGGCACGGCCGCTATGGCGTGCTCATCCTGCGGGGATCGGCGGAAGGGCGCGAGATCGACGTGTTCGTCGACACCGGCGCCCAGTATTCGATCGGCAACCTTGCCCTGCTGGCGGCGGTCGGAGGCCGGGCTGCGGATCTGGACAGGGTCACCGTCTACGGCGTCACCGGCCAGGTCCTGGCCGCCGCCAGCGGTCACGTGCGCGAGCTCCGGCTGGGCAGCCAGAGGCTGGGGCCGACGCCCCTGCTGTTCGCCGACCTGCACGCCTTCGACGTGCTGGGCCTGATCGAAAGACCCGCCCTCCTGATCGGAGCCGACCTCCTGTACCGGTTCCGCGAGGTGACGCTGGACTACGGCCGCTCGGAGATGGCGTTCCGGGGATTGCGGAGCCCGGCCTGACCGCCGCCCCCTGCGTCAGGCCTGCATGGTCCAGCCCTCGACGCCCATGGCCGCCTGCTTGACGGCTTCCGAGCGGGTCGGGTGCGGGTGGCAGATGCGGGCGATGTCCTCGGACGAGCCGCCGAAGGCCATGGCCACGCAGGCCTCGCCGATCATCTCGCCGGCCTGCGGGCCGTAGATGTGCACGCCCAGGATGCGGTCGGTGGCGGCGTCGGCCAGCACCTTCACGAAGCCCTCCGTCTCGTGGTTGATCTTGGCGCGGCTGTTGGCCGTGAACGGGAACTTGCCCTTGCGGACGGCGACGCCCGCCGCCTTGAGCTGTTCCTCGGTCTTGCCGACCCAGGCCACCTCGGGGCTGGTGTAGATCACGCTGGGGACGAGGTCGTAGTCGACGTGGCCCGCCTTGCCGGCGATGTATTCGATCACCGCCACGGCCTCTTCCTCGGCCTTGTGCGCCAGCATCGGCCCATGGGTGACGTCGCCGATCACCCAGACGCCGTCCTTGCCGGTCTTCAGGTGGTCGTTGGCGAGGAAGCCGCGCTTGTCGGTCTCGATGCCCACCTTCTCCAGACCCAGACCCTGGGTGTAGGGCCGGCGGCCGATGGCGACCAGCACCACGTCGCCCTTCAGGGTCTCGGCGGCGCCGCCGGCGGCGGGCTCCACCGTCAGTTCGACGCCGTCCTTGCCGACCTTCGCGCCGGTGACCTTGGTCCCCATCCTGAAGGTCATGCCCTGTTTGGTCAGGCCGCGCTGGAAGGCCGTGGCGACCTCGCCGTCCATGCCGGCCCCGACCTTGTCGAGGTACTCGACCACGGTGACCTCGGCGCCCAGACGGCGCCAGACCGAGCCCAGCTCAAGGCCGATGACGCCGGCGCCGATGACGATCAGCTTCTTCGGCACGACCGGCAGGGACAGGGCGCCGGTCGAATCGATGACCTTGCCCTCGACGAAGTCGACGCCCGGCAGCGGGGTCGGCTCCGAGCCGGTGGCGATGACGATGTGCTTCGCCGACAGGGTGGAGGTCGCGCCGTCGGCGGCGGTCACCTCGACCGCGCCCGGACCGGTGATGCGGCCCTTGCCCTTCACCCAGTCGACCTTGTTCTTCTTGAACAGGAATTCGATGCCCTTGGTCAGCTGGCCGACGCTGTCGGCCTTCTGGGCCATCATCTGCGACAGGTTCAGCTTCGGCGCGCCGACCTCGATGCCCAGCGACGGGAACTCCTTCGCGGCCGCCTCGAACAGTTCGGAGGCGTGCAGCAGGGCCTTGGAGGGCATGCAGCCGACGTTCAGGCAGGTGCCGCCGAGGGTGTCGCGCATCTCGACGCAGGCGGCCCTGAGCCCCAGTTGACCGGCCCGGATGGCGGCGTTGTAGCCGCCCGGCCCGCCCCCGATGATGACGACATCGTAGGTAGCGGCTTCGGCCATGGGATCTCTCGTTCAATGGGCGCGTGGGAGCGCGCGGAACCTAGCGGCACGCCGCAGCGCGTCAACCGTCAGGACCCATATAGGGACGTCTTGCCGCCCTAGTAGGCGAACTGGCCGGGAGTGCGACGGCGACGGATGCGCCGCGCCGCGATCGCCACCAGCACGCCCAGCACCACCAGACCGCCGAGGACCAGCCACACCGGCTCCACGGGCAGGCCGGATACGGCTTCCGGCGCGGCCATGGTCGACGGCGCCGAGCGGGCCGCCTCGCCGCCGCCCTGGTCCAGCGCCAGCCGCAGGGCGGCGTCGGCGATGAAGGCGATGAAATAGGCCACCGCCGCCCTGGGATTGCCCGCGCCCAGCATCAGCGCCGAGATCAGATACAGGCCGATCGCCGCCGCCCACAGGGTCCAGCCCGGAAGAAAGCCGAACAGCTCGCCGGTCCCGGACGCCTCGACGCTGGTCCGCAGGCTGGCGGCCCCGGCGCCGGCCCCCTCGATCAGCGGCGCAAGGAAGGGCCAGGCCAGCCATCCGGCGTAGGCCAGGACGGCCGCGGCCACGAGGAAACGGAACAACTTCATGATGAGCCCTCCCAAAGCCCGTTAACCATTCTACACGGCTGCGCTTGCCGCGCCAGACGGGAGGATCAGCTTGCGGCGGGGAGGGTGATGGAGACCTCGGCCCCCTGGCCGGGCGAGCTGTCGATGGACAGCACCCCGCCCGACTGGCGCGCGAAGGCATAGGCCTGCGACAGGCCGAGGCCGGCCGCCCCCTCGCGGGTGGTGAAGAAGGGCTCGACCGCGCGGGCGGCGAGGTCGCGGTCCATGCCGGGGCCGTTGTCGCGCACGCTGAGGCGCATCCCGCCCTCGAGCAGGGCCTCCAGACGGACCGCGACCGAGCCCTGGCCCGCCAGGGCCACGACCCCATTGCGCGTCAGAGCCTTCACCGCCCCCTCGAAGGCGACCGGGTCGACGCGGGCCTCGGCCGGCTCGGCCGGTCCCTCGATCATCAGGTCCACGCCCGGGCCCGCCAGCTCGCGCAGTCGGCCTTCCAGCCCGCGCAGCAACACCCCGGCGTCGATGACGCGCAGCACCGGCTCGTCGTCGCCTTGCGAGAAGGCGGTCAGGCGGCGGGTCAGCAGTTCGCCCTTCTGGCCGGCGGCGAGGGCCGCCTCGCCGATGCGGCGCACGCGGGCCGGGTCGTCGGCCTGCCGCAGCATCATGTCGAGGGCCCCCGTCATCACCCCGAGGACGGCGTTGAAATCATCCGCCAGCCCGCCGGTCAGGCGGCCGACGCTCTCCATCCGGCGCCCGCCCTGCAACTC
>JAEZIH010000125.1 GCA_023416055.1 Pseudomonadota bacterium
GCCTTCACGTCCACCCCTACGACGAGACCTTCATCCTCATCGAGGGCCGGGCCCGCTTCTTCGTCGGCGACACGACGCTGGACGCCGAAGCGGGCGAGGTGGTCTTCGGCCCGGCCGGCGTGCCCCACCGGTTCGAGAATCTCGGCCCCGGCCGCCTTCAGACCATCGATATCCACCACTCGCCCGAGTAGATTCAGACGGACCTGGACGAGGGCTGAAGCGGAAGCCTCGTCATCCGGGAAGCACATAGAAAAGCCCTCCCCCTCGATGGGGGAGGGTTGGGTGGGGGTGCGCGCACTGACAGAGGGGGACCGGGCACCGATGGGCTCCGTCAGCGCCTCCCGCGCCACATCTGCAACAGCCTGCCTCCACCCCCATCCCCGGCCCTTCCCCCATCGAGGGGGAAGGGAGGCGCAACTCCGGCTGCCTACAGAATCTCCGCCGCCTCGTCGAAGCTCAGCCGCGGCGAGCGGGGGAACAGGTTCTCGTCGGTGCCGTAGCCGAGGTTGACGATGAAGTTCGGCTCGACGGCGGAGTCCGGGAAGAACTCGGCCTTCACCCCGGCCGGGTCGAAGCCGGACATCGGGCCGACATCGAGGCCCAGCGCCCGCGCCGCGATCAGGAAATATCCGCCCTGCAAGGAGCTGTTGCGGAAGGCGGCCTCGCGCCGGGCGGCCTCTTCGGCGAACCACTCCTTCGCCGTCGGGGCGTGCGGGAACAGCTTCGGCAGTTGCTCGTGAAACTCCAGGTCCATGCCGACGATGACGTTGACCGGCGCCTGCATGGTCTTGGCCTGGTTGCCCTCGCTCATCAGCGGGATCAGTCGGGCCTTGGCCTCGGGTGAGGTGACGAAGACGAACCGCGCCGGGGTGGTGTTCACCGCCGTCGGACCGAACTTGGTCAGATCGTAGAGCTTGCGCAGCAGGGCGTCGGGCACCGGACGGTCTGACCAGGCGTTGCGGGTGCGCGCCTCGGTGAACAGCTGGGCGAGCACCGGATCGGCCACCGGAACGTCGCGGGCGGGGAGAGCGTCAAAGGCCATGGGGGAGTTTCTCCTGTCAGCATCTGCAACAACTGCAGTTGCCAAATGGAGGAGTGCCGATCGTCTCGCAACCCTATCCGCAACAAATTCTGTTTCCAATGGACTCCGGCGTTCTGTCGCGGCCACTGGAGCCGGCCGCGCGAACCGCCTATCTAGGGGCCATGAAAGACCTCAGCGCCCTCATGCAACAAGCCCAGGCGATGCAGCAGAAGCTGCAGGAAGCACAGGCCAAAATGGCCGAAACCACCGCGTCCGGCAGCTCCGGCGGCGGCCTGGTGACCATGGAGCTCAAGGGCCCGGGCGAGGTCACCCGCGTCACCATCGACGACAGCCTGATGGTCCCGGGCGAGACCGAGATCCTCGCCGACCTGATCGTCGCCGCCCACGCCGACGCCAAACGCAAGCTGGACGAAGCCAACGGCGCCCTGATGCGCGAGGCCGCCGGTCCGATGGCGGGGATGAACATCCCCGGCATGCCCAAGCTGTTCTGACGACCCGCGCGTGGCCGCCTCAGCCGGACCCGAGATCGAACGCCTGATCGGCTTGCTGGCCAAGCTGCCCGGCATGGGTCCGCGTTCGGCCCGGCGCGCCGCCCTCGCCCTGCTCAAGAAGCGAGACCAGCTGCTGGTCCCGCTGGCGGCCTCGCTGCAGGAGACCGCCGACAAGGTGACCTCCTGCTCGGTCTGCGGCGCGCCCGACACGCGTGATCCCTGTTCCATCTGCTCGGACGGCTCGCGGGACAACGGCCTGATCTGCGTGGTCGAGGAGGCCGGCGCCCTGTGGGCCATGGAGCGATCGGGCGCCTTCCGCGGCAAGTATCACGTGCTCGGCGGGCTGCTCTCGGCCCTGGACGGGATCGGTCCCGACGCCCTGCGCGTCGCCGAACTGGTCGGCCGGGTGAAGGGCGGCGAGGCGAAGGAGGTGGTGCTGGCCCTGCCCGCCACCGTCGACGGCCAGACCACCGCCCACTACCTCGCCGAACGACTCGCCGGCTCGGGCGTGGAGATCACCTCGCTGGCCCGCGGCGTGCCCGTAGGCGGCGAGCTCGACTGGCTGGACGACGGCACCATCATCCAGGCCTTGCGCCAGCGCCGTCCGGCCTGAGGCTGACGCGCCGCTACCCGTTGAGCGCGAATTGACCCTCCATCGGCCTTGAAGCCTCCCCTGAAAAAGGCTCCATTGGCGGGACTACGGGGGGAGTTCATGAAAGTCGTCATCGGTTCGGTCGCGGGCATCTGCGCCCTCGTCATCGGCTTCATCTTCCTCATCCGGTACGCGGTCCCCGCCATCCTCGAAGCCCACTTCGCCGGAAGCCTGATCACCGCCTCGGTGGTCGGCATCGGCGGCATCCTGCTTCTCGTCTGGGCCGGGTGGCGGCTGTGGCTCTGGGCGGTGGCCAACATGAACGTCGACGGAGAGTCCCGATGAGCCGTTTCGGCCCGAACTTCCCAGTTCCCGGCGCCGGCCGTGCGGGCGCCGGCCGCACCATCGGGCTGATCATCCTCGTCCTGCTGCTGATGCTGATCGGCGCCGGCACGGTGGGCTCGTGCAGCGTCACGGTCGAGAGCGGCTACATGGGCATCAAGACCACCAAGTTCGGGCCGAACCCCGGCGTCCAGCGCACCGAGCTCGGGCCGGGCTTCCACTGGGAAGGCATCGGCGAGAAGATTCGCACCTACCAGACGCTCCAGCGCACCTACAGCTACACCCGCGAGCCGAACGGCGACGGGCCCGAGAACGAGGAGATCACCTTCTCTGACGTGCTGGGCCTGCCGATGACCGCCGACGTCGCCCTGACCTTCAAGGTCCGCGAGGACAAGGCCGCCGACCTGTATGCGACCTGGCGGCAAGAGTTCGACGCCTTCATCGACGGGCCGCTGCGCACCTCGGTGCGCGCCGCCATCGCGCGGGAGACCGAGAAGCTTCCCGTCGCCTGCAACGCCCAGCAAAGCGGCCAGACCCCGGAGCTGCCGACCCCGTCCCCGGGCGTCGCCGCGCCCCCCGCCGAGGACGAGGACTGCCCCGGCCAGCTGATCGGGCCGGGACGCCAGATCGTGCTCCAGCAGGCCATGCAGGCGCTTCAGCGCGAGTGGGGTCCGCAGGGTCTCGACATCATCCGCATGGAGTGGATCGGCTCGATCCGCTACCCGGAGAGCGTTCTCGCCGCCATCCAGTCGCGCACCACGGCGGAGCAGAACACCCGCGCCGCCCTCGAGCGGGTCAACCTTGAACGCGCCAACGCCGAGGCGCGCATCGCCCAGGCTCGCGGCCAGGCCGAGGCCAACCGGCTGCTGGCCGAATCGATCCGCTCCAACCCCGAGGTCGTCCGGCTGCGCGAGATCGAGCGCACCCTCGGGATCTGCCCGCTCAGCGCCGACACCTGCGTGGTCGGTTCGGACATCAACGTCTCGGCCCTTGTCGCCGCTCGCGATGGCGCGGCCCAGGCGAGCCGCTGATCGGCGAACACCCGGCCCGACCCGCCTTCCGGCGCCGCGTCCGCCCCTGACGTCCGATAATGACGTATCGGGCCGCCAGGCTTCGCTCCGGTGGACGGTCGGAGGGTCGAATGCGACGGACGAAGAACAAGGCGAAGGTCAGTGACCGGAGGCCCGGGCCCCTCCATGGCGGCCAGAGCCGACTCCGGGTAAGGAACGGAGCATGAACGCCCTTCTCCCCGTGATCTCCGTCCTCACCCTCATCGCCGCCGCGGCGGCCGTGGTCGTGTCTGGCCTCGCCCTGCAGGCCGCGCGCCGCGCCGCCCGCTCTGGGGAGGACGACCGCCTGCTGGCCGCGCTCAGCCGCGAGATGGCCGCCCTGCGCGGCGAAGCGGCCCAGAACGCCGCGACCCAGCGCATCGAGCTGACCGACGCCCTCAGCAAGCTGGGCGGCGGGCTGGATACGCGCATCGGGGCCCTGACCGAGAATTTCGACCGGCGCCTGACCGCCTTCGCCGAGCTGCAGCAGAAGGTCGGGACCGACCTCGCCGACGGCCAGCACAAGCGGCTGGCCGAGACCA